>JAYYRF010000785.1:0-4981 GCA_036127535.1 Myxococcota bacterium
CCCTTGGAAACCTTGATGCCCGCATTGCTCATCATGGTGGTGAAAACCGAACCGAAATCCTCTTTATAGCCTTGCGGATCGGAGATAAAGGTTAAGAGTTCCTTCGTTCCGTCTTCACCGAGCGAGGAGCCCAGATTTTCGAAAGCGGTGTCAAATTGCTCTTTGAACACTTCGCTTTTCATCGCCTCGGTTAGGATGTTTCCACCCTCTAGCTTCTTGTCCATATAGTCGTGTATTTTACCACCGGCCTCGTTGAGGACCGTTCCCATTGCTGTTCCGCCAGCGGAGACCGACATTCTCATGAAGAAGTCTTGAATCACGGTATCGTTGTCCCAATTGGCCTCGCTTGTACCCGCGTTAAACAGCTCTTTGACGATGTTTTCCGGTAGCGCTTCCAGCAGTTTACCGGCCGCTTTTTGGGATAGGGTCGCATTGGGGCCGGTCAATTGATCGGCTTTGGTGTAAACGTCGAGTATCGGCTGAAGATATTTGACCGATTGTCCTTGTTTTGCGAGAATGGAAAGGTACTTCGCGCCGCCGGCGGTCAGACCCTCGATTCCCATGGACGCAACGTCTTGGACCAAGTTTTCTGGGCCATAGCTGCTGCCCATAACGGCCGCTTTGCTCAATGAACCCAATGCAGAGGTACCCATGGCTCCAATCGCAGCGGCGGTCGCCGTCGCTGCCGTCGTGGACAGACCGGCATTTGTCAGAACCGCAACCAAGGCCGGAGAAGCCGAACCACCCGAAACCACCGTAAGTGCAACGGCTCCAACGATGGCGACCGTGGTTCCCGTGGCTTCCGCCACTTCCATTTTCGCCTTTTCATAGGACTCAAATCCGTCGTTGAAGAATCCGTAGGCTTCGTTGAGATCTTTGGGGATCTCAGGCGGCTTGTTGGGATTTTGGCTCGGAGCGGTGTTGTCGATGTTTACCTGCCATGCGTCCAATTTTTTATCGAGTTCTTGCTTTTGGCGATCGAACACCTCAGGAGAATCGTAAAAGCCCGTTGCACCCATCATACTCATATAGGCGCCGGAGAAACCCGATCGTTGGTATTCGTACTTTTTGTTGGCAATGGCGCGAAATTCGGCCGGTGTCGTGGGCTTGCCCATCATCAATATATCGACATCAAATTGATCTTTGCCGCCGAGATCTCCTCTGAGATCGGACGTGAGGTTGCCGTATCCTTTGTTGGTATACTCCTCTTGCAGTTTTTTAAGCTCTTCTTTAGAGAGGGGATTTCCGGATGAGTCTTGCAGCGCTTCTTTGATGAGATCTTCGTTCGTTCCAAAGCCATCGGTCGCTGCTTTCAGTTTCAAGGAGCGATCTCCGTCTCCTTTTTGCAGGGTTTGACGCGCCAATTCTCCCATATGGTCGTCTGTATCTTCTCCCATTTCCTCGTCGATCATCGTGTCGATGCTTCGTCCATAGCGCTCTTTGTAAAGTAACTTGAGCGCATCTCGTTCCTTGACCGCCTTATCGTAGGCTTCCTTCTGTTTCTGGTGGGCTTGAATTTGCTCTGGCGTGGGGTTGTCTCCCAAGGCAGCCGGTTCTTTTAGGTTCGCATCTTTGAGCTGTGTAAGAATGGCTTTTTCATCGGTGCCGGCACCGAAAAACCACCCATCGCTTGCTTTTTCAAGGCGGGCTGCCTTCACCGCAACGTCATTGCCTTCCAGTAGTCCAAGGGCGATGTCGCCTTCGTAATTATCGCCCAAGTATGTGTTATCCCCGGTATAACTGAAATCGTCCTTGATTTTATCCGTGAGATTCATGACATCGCCATCTTTGACACTGCCGGCCGAGATTTTGTTGTCTTCCGCGTACTTTTCTTTGGCGTAGTTCAAATACGCTTTTTGCAGTTCGGCTCTTTGCTCCGCGGTTTTTCCTTCGAGTCCCTTGTATACGGCTTCTTCGTCGGTGCCCATTCCATCCATCGCATGGTAGATTTCGATGGCATCGGCTCTTAGACGTAGCGCATCGACATCGGGCGTGAGAATTTTGCCGCTGGCATCGGTTTTAGCATCGAGAAATGTTTTGGCGATGTCGAGGTCTTCTCCGCCGAGGTTGCTGCGTACGCTGTCTATAATGTCTTTGGTATCGGGATCGCTGATGGCCATTTCTTGCAGCGTTTTGAGTTCCTCTGCTTCTAGCGATCGGAGCTCCGCTTTTATGGTGGCCTCATCGTCGTTGAAGAATCCAACACTTTGTTTTAGAGCGAGTTTGGCAGCGTTGACCGCATCTCCTTCCAGCGCATAGTTTGCTCGCCTCCAAGCGCCGTCCCCAAACGTGAGCGCGTCATCGAGCTCGGACTTAAGATGGCCCGAGAGACTCTTGCCGAATTGGCGAGAATAAATATTCTTCAGAACCTTACCTTGAACCGGTGTAAGGCCGCGTAAGTGACCAAAGATGGCATTCTCGTCGGTTCCGATACCTTCCATTGCATCGAACAGACCCGTGGACTTCTTGCGAAGTTCGCCCATCTTTGCCTGTCCCTCGGCGACGCTGGCGGTTTTGGTACTGGATATCGATTGGTCGGCAAAGCTGGTGAGGAACTCTTTTTGCTGCGAAACCGCTTGTTGAATTTCTCCAAGCATCTTTTTTTCCGAAGCTTGAAGGGCGATAAAGCTTTGGGACTCTGCTGCCCTCGCTTTCTCCTTCATCGTTTCGCTGAACGCCTTGATCTGCTCACGAAGTTGCCCCGAGAGACTCCGCGCTTTATCGACAATCGCGTTTGCTTGGTTGTCGATGCCGGTCTTTCGGGTAGATGCCAGCGTATTGATTTGGGTGCTGGAACTCTCCCCCAGTCCTTGTAATTTGGTTTTATACGTCCCTGCTGCGTTTTCAAGTGTTTTTTGCGCAGAGCTTTGAATGTTGTCAATGGTCTCACCGTGTGACGCTGCGCTTTGTTGAATGGATTCCTCGGTCTGTTCCAATTGGGGCATCATCGTATCGACATCTGGCGATTGAGATACTTGATCCATCAGTGGCTGCAAGCCTTCGATTTGGCTGTTGTATACGTCACCAAATTGTTGTGCGCTGGTTCGAAGATTGTTGATCAGTTGGGTTCCGGACTGCTCCAAGGCTTGTTGTCCTTGGGTTTGCGCTTGTGACAAAGAGCTTAAGGAGGACTTCTTGCTGGCTTCTACGCTTTTTATACCGGTGTCTTTGACACCGTTGAGCGTTCCTTCTACAGCCAAATACTCCGATTCAAATTTGCTGTTTGATTCGATGTCTTTGGCATCGATCTCAACTTTGAGCGACAGGTATCGCGCGTCTATTTCTTGGCGCAGAGGGTACACGATAGAGGCAACGATTGCCCCCGCGTTGTTGACATGCTGGTTTAGAATGGACTGCTTGTATTTCTCTTTTTGCTCGCCCCCCTTGCTGGAAAAATCGGATCCTTTCTTTGCTAAACCCTTTTTCGCGATTTCCGCGCTCAGCTTCTCCTCGTCCGATCCGTTGGGCAGGTCGCTGGTCGCCTTGGTAAAGCGTTCTTCGAGCTTGGGCAGAGCGGCGATAAAGGCCTCGTCGAACTTGGAGCCTTCGGCGTTTATGGTGGAGATCAAGTTGGCGGGTGCGCTTTCTTGTATGACTTGTAGTTGACCGTTAATGGCCGTGAAGGTCTTTTCAAGATCTTTTTGACTCTCACCCGCAAAGGAGGAGATATTTGTCTTCTCGTTGCTAATGCTGACTTTGGACTTGCCGATAGCGGAATCACAAGTCGTGCTGAGCAGGGTTTTCGCCGCCTCAAACGATCCTTCTATTTTTCCGCGTGCGGTTCCGTGGGTTGCGTTTAGTGAGCCGACTTGTGTCTGCAAGGACGTACGGATACTGCCCTCTGCGGACGTGATTTTGTCGATTAGATTGGACTTGATCGTGGTGGCCAAAGAAACCAACTCTTCTGCTTTCTTTGTGACGGTGTTGAAGGCTTCCATGGGATGGATTCCCTTTTCCTTTTTGATCTTCTCCGCTTTTTTCTTCGACATCTTGGGAGCCTTGTATCGCAGACTCGGTGTAGAGGAGAATCCAACTGTCGGCACCTGTTCGGTCGCTTGGGTTTCCTCGGCTGCTTCTACGGCCTCTCCGGTCTCATCGGTCTCGGTGTTGGTGTTCTCCTCCCCGGTTTTCTCTTCTATTTGCGCATTGCCTGTGGTATCTGCTCCTGTTTTTTCTCCGTCTTCCTCTTCTTTCTCTTCGTCTTTCTCTTCTTTCTCTTCGTCTTGAGTTGAACCGTCTCCTCCCTTTTTGTCCTCTTCCGACGATACCGCGTTTTTATTTTCTTCTTTGTCTTTGCCCTCCGTTTCCTCGGTCTCTTGGGTTTCGATGCTTTCGTCGGTTTCTTTGTCTTCTTTTTCTTGCTCGATCTCGGTTTCTTCGGTTGGTTCGTCTTCCTCTATTTCATTTTCAGAGAGCGTTTTTCGCATAATGAGGTCGGAAGATCCGGTGACGGCATGGTCCGATTCGGATACCGCGGGTGCCATGGTATTCGGGGTGTCTATAAATTGTGCGGCCATCTCGTCGGCTTCGCGTTCCGTGGAATCGCTTGGTGTGGAAACACCGACGCCATTGACCTGTTGAGAGGCATTCCCCATTCGACCGGCGTCAAATTGCAGCACGTGCGCTACTTCATGTGCGATTAATTCTTGTCCGGCCTTGCTGCTGGTATCGAAGGCACCGCGCGCAAAGGCGATGTCGGAGCCGGACGCAAAGGCTTTGGCCTGAACGGATCGCGCAGCGTGGGCGGCCGTATCATTGGTGTGAATGCGTACATGATCGAGTTTGGCGCCGAAAGCGCGTTCCAAACGTGATTTTACCGCATCGGGTAACGGGTTTCCTGATTGTTTTAACAGGTCTGAAATCACGACGGAGGCATCGTTTTGCGGGGCTTGCTGGTTCGATTTCTTTCGCGCTAAGACTCCAATTTGATCCGAGTTGCTCGGTTCTGATTCGAGTTGGACGCCGCCCATTTGGAATATCG
>JAYYRF010000786.1:0-9877 GCA_036127535.1 Myxococcota bacterium
ACACTTATAGTCTTGTGAACAGCTATCTTCATACAGGCGATTGGCTTTTTTTATGTTTCCTTTCTGTACACAAAAGTAATCGGCCAAATAGAAGCAAGCTTCTCCGATTTGAGATCTTCTATAATTTGCTTTTAATGCACATGTTTCTGCCAGTATTTCGTATCCTCTTGCCGTGTCTTCAGGGACGCCACCAGTCCCCTTTGTGAAGGCTTTTCCGGTGATAAGATATACCTCAGCAATATTCCCTATATATCTGTTGGATATGTCGGATTTAAGCTGTAGCGCCTTCTTAACTGCAGACAATGCTTTTTCTAATTTGGGTGGTGAATCGTTTACGTATTTGTTCCCCAAGAAAATACAAGATTCAAAGTCATTCAGAGCACATCCGCTGCTATAGTCTCCTGAACGATAGCAAGCCTTTCCGTGCCCCAACTGACACGATTTATCAAATAATTGATTCGAAAAGGCCAGATCTCGTATATTTCCCCAAAAATCGTACTCTCGATAATATTGCCCAAGGTCATTACAGCCTATTTTATGACCATTGTCACATGCCTTTTCAAAGTAGGACAACATCTTTTTTGTTGAACGCCCCACTCCCGTTCCATCTCGATATCTATACCCAACTTCTAAACATGCGTCTTGATTTCCTTCTTTGCAATTCCTCAAGAAGTATTTAAAGGCTTTTTTGGGATTGCTTGGAATGGCCGCCTTAATAAATTCCTTTGAAGCACTCTGCAACTTGAGTCCTTCGACAAGAAGTGACTTTGACTGAAAAAAGGTTTGGTGTTTCATTTCCAAAAGATCGTTGCTCTCTATCTCTTTAATGGAGATGACGGTGCCTGTTGATGTCAAGAATAATTTCAGCGTGAGAGAATATGTTTTGTTAAACCGAATCAAATTGCCCGTTATGATAAGATCTGCTCCTATATTTCTACCCAAATCCACTTCGCACTCTCCTTGAATACACGAAGAGTCTTTTCCCATGTCCTCCAAAAGACTAAAGATATTTTCCCTCGTCATTACGGAGTAATCTTTCGTTGGTAAGACTTCGAGGGCCGCTTTTCGGGTCTGATCCGATAAACTTAAGAGCATCTCGTTGTTTATTTTTACTCCTCTAAACTCAAGGACTGCGATTCGGCTTTCTGCAAAAACAATTCCACAGAAGAAATACAGGAATAACAATAGCATTTTCAGCACCTATATTAGAGGCTAGTGTCCATGCATAACAGACTTAAGTACAATTTTCCAACATTGTTTTATGGGCCAACATTTGGGTCGCTTCCTCAAAAAGAATCTTAATATAGGGACTATCCTCGTAGCTCTATCCCACCATTGCATCAGTAGCGTTTCTGCTCTTAGCCAAACAGATTGGGATGATTTTTCATTTTGCTTTGACCAATTGGGGAAAGAAGATGACGCGAATATGGATTCGAAAATCAAAGCGCGTTTGAATTTCCTATCCATACCGGCTCATCGAATATGATTTTCGCACCGCTCAGGTTCGTTTTAGAAGCGCCACGGTAAATCCAATCTTTCCAAGGTCTCTATTACTGAGCAAAACCCGAAAAGAGATACAATGCCCCTTTGTCGCTGTCGTTTCCGGGTGCGCCAATCCACAAATCGGCCGTACCATTGCCATCGATGTCACCCGGTGCGAAGAAACCCTCCCCAAGCTCCTCATTGGATGCGGTACCGTGTAAGATAAAATCTGCGGTGGCAGCTGCCTGATGCGTTCCACTCAAGTCGGTGCCGTAGTAGGCATAGACATGACCACGATTGCTCGACGGAATATCGGCATAGGGATTGCCAATCACAAAATCATCAACCCCGTCTTCGTTCATATCTCCCACCACTTCAATGGCCGCTGCAAAACCAATCCCGACGTTTTCGTTGATCAATCGACCATCTGCGTCAGACAACTCATTTACGGTATCAAAGGACGATTTCCCTAAAATCACGTACACGACACCGACCATACCAACACTGTTCTCATGCAAATAGGAGACAATAAAGAAATCTCGATAACCGTCGTTGTTGAGATCTCCCGCTTCCCGTACATACTCTCCGGCTTTGTCTCCTGCGACTTCTCCTTGAAAGACGACACTATCCTCCGTAAGGAGGGTATCGTCAAACAACTCGGTTGCGCTAAAGAGATGTACATCTCCCGAATTATTGGCGTTGTTGTCCGAAGAGGGTGCGGCAATCAAAAACTCTTCAATCCCATCTCCATTCGCATCTCCAATCCGACGAAAAGACAGAGCAAAGGCATCATTCTTACCGGCCCCAGACCGAAACAAACCATCCATCGGATCGCTTGATACACCGATATCGGCGCCGAGCAATGCGACTATCGCACCGCAGTTTTTCCTTGGGGAATCATAATATGGGGCACTGGCCAATGCGTCAGGCAAACCATCTCCATCCAGATCACCCGCTGTATCCAGACCATGTCCAAAATGAGAATTGACTCGCTCCGGCTGCCAATGCCATACTGCATCCTCTACACTACCCGATGGTGTGCTCGCGTTGACCAAGTAAACCGTTCCAGCACCGGACTCCGAGCGTTTTACACCAATCAATGCATCGGAAGCTCCATCTCCATCCATATCTCCAATGAAAGCAAGGCTATCGCCCAAGCGATCGCCTTCCGCAGCCCCCGTCCAGTACCCATCACCTTCGCCAATATCAGCAAAGTCAAAATCTTGGGTACCGTCTATCCAGATCACCTTTCCCGTTTCATCGCTTAGTGACGCATCTTGATCGTGATAGGGTAGACCGACGAAAAGATCTACAACACCATCCCCATTGAAATCCCCTCCAGTCAAATATCGTCCAAAGTGCGTACCTTGCACATCATGCGTGACCCCCTCTAGCACGTAGTCTATGCTTTGGTGAGTACTGTCGCCGTCGCAATTTTGATCCACATCATCTGACAACTCAAAGCTCGCGGGAGAAACACCCGCGTCCTCATCGTTACAATCGCCTTGAATATACGAACCAATATCGGTCGATGGGCAACCATGTGCCAAATATTCCGTTGAACCATAACCATCGCCGTCGGCATCGACGTAAATGGGAACTTGTGTATAGGTATCCAAACTTGGATCTTCATCATCGTTCAAGCCATCGCAGTCATTGTCGATATAGTCACAAATTTCATTGGCCTGCGGATTAATCGCCGGATCGGCATCATTGCAATCCAGCGCATTGGAAGATGTACCGTCTGCCGCACCGCAAGAATCGACGGGAAGCAATTCATCACCATAACCATCGGCATCGGCGTCGGTGTACCACGAAGCCCCGGGATTTCGGGTACTGTCCTCGTCATCACAGTCTGATGAATCGAGAATATAACCAACCGGTTGACTGCAATTTTCCAAGGTAATCTCAGCACTCCCGTACCCGTCTCCATCACTGTCACGATACCAAACCTGCCCTGGATACTCGTCCGCATTGCTATCATCACAGTCCGCATTGTCAGACACATACCCTTCCATGTCTTCGCAGCTTTCCATCGCAGTGTAGGGATTACCAAAACCATCACCATCTGAATCCGCGAACCAAACTTGGGTCTCGCAAGGCTCCTCTTCCGGCTCTGCAACGACGGTTTCCGGTTCAGAAGCCACCTCCGGTTCCACCTTTTCTTCGCCTTGGGAACATCCCATCCATACATTTAATGCGAACCAATTCATTTTTTACCTCAACTGAGCAGTGCGTCTATCGGGGGCACACGCACATCTGCAATATCGTCTGTTATGCCAACAGAATACAGCAGCGTTCTTGCAATGTGCTCATGGCTAATTCGCTCACCGTTTTCATTGTCTACCATACCGGTGGCAAGATCCACGGCTTGCGCACGCATTTTGTTTTCACTGGTCGCACCGATGATCTTTCCACCTGTAATCCCTCCTCCCATTAAAAGACAAGAGTTGGTGATGTAATGATCTCGACCACCGGAACGATTGAGTTTGGGCCCTCGACAAAACTCGCTCATACACACAATTGTCGTGTGATCCAACCAACTGCCACCCGTTGGATAGGGTGTATCCTCTAGCTGCTGGGCCAGCGCGGCCACCGAATTAAAACCTTTCTGCAAATTGGGGCCGTGTACCGAACGCCAACTGTCTCCCGCATGGGAATCCAAACCGCCCGCGGCACGAAAGGTTACACAACGAGAAATACCGTTGGTAAGCGCCTGATAGGCCATCAAAGCAGAAGAAGCGGCATTACCGGTACTTCCAGAGTTGAGCCCAAAGAGTTCCTTTAGTTCAGAGAGATCGCTACTCGATGTATCGAACAGATCAGCAATGTTTTCCTCAATCAGACTGCGACTTGTCAAACGACTCTCTAAAATCGCTTGCATCCTACGCTTTTCTGCGCGCTGCTGCTCCTTTAAAAAGAATCTCTCGAGCGCATCTCGCTCCGCATCTACGAGACCAGACGCACCCGCGGTCAAAGAAGCGCGAAGGTCTCCGATATTCGATACGCGAAGACCACTGCACCAAAGCGGATGCTGTACATTAAAAGTGGCAGACCCAGCAACCAAATTGGGTATGGCTTCGTTTTCACCCAAAACAGATGCCAAAATGGTACCAACGGAAGATCCCCGAACCGAATTTCCTGCAGGAACCCTTGCGGTTAAGGCATGACGCATCGCCGTTTGATGGGAAACGGAACTCATGGCCATTCCACGCACCAAGCTGATCCGAGGTGCAAAATCTGCGAGGTTGCCAATGTATGGACCAAAGATAAGATCTTCTACCGATGTAAAGACCCGTGGATCAGCTCCCATACCCAAACGACTGTATCCCGTCTGAATACCGACATCCGCGATTGTGTCTTCGGAGTCATCGTAGATACTCGGATCTCTTGGATCCAACGCAAGCTGCGGGTCCCATCCCCCAGCAAAAATGGCAAACACAAAGTACCGGTCCGGATGTAATGGTGTCACGTCCTCCGCCTTTGCCAGCGGAAGCAGGTCGGTCAATGCCAAAGCGCCGCCAATCCCAAGCGCTCCTTGAAGCAGTTCTCGTCTTGAATGGTTCATGACAGCCTCCTAGTAAATGAAAAATTCAGGGTGAGTAAAGAGTCCGACACAGACGGTTTTCCACGCAGACTTTGGATCGGAGGTTCGCTGTATAACGAGAGCATGCAAATCCACCAAGGAATTAACGATTTCTTCGTTCTCATCTATGGCGACACCATGTATCTGTTGCCGTAAAGCCGCAATGTTGCTTCGGGTCTTTACCGCATCGAGTTCTCCGGGCTCTATTTCAGAAAAGAAGAGTCTTTGCTCACCAGAATACTCGTTCTCGATCCAATTTTTACAGGTATGTATGGCCGCATCGTCCAAGAATTTTTGAAACATAATCGATGGACTCAAGTCTTCGGTTACGACTTGCTGATAGTCGGGAACCCCCAGTGTACTTCCATACTTGTCCCACATATCCGTGTTTGCAACTTTCCACTCTATGCCGCTGATTCGTTCCATGGAAGCCTTTACTTGTGCTACACCCATTCTTTTTTTGTTCCGATAAGCCTCTTCCTCTTCCGTAAAGATACCGCCTTCTCCCACTCCTTCACTGTTGATCTCCGGAGGGTCTGGATCGGATTCCAATTCTGCGGTTTCCTCTGGTGAATCCGATGGCTCGACAAGGACTTCTTGTTCTGTCTCGATGTTTTTATCGGCAGAACAAGCGATCAGTGCACCCAAAAGAATCGTATACATCATTTGCTCCTCCCATATACCGGACTGGTTATGATACTGCGAATCAGCGCCCGGTAACTGAGACCGGATGCGATAAAGTCCGCTGTCCAAGCATCTACTTGATCGGCTTGCATCTCATCATCGGACCAGCCGAGCAACCATCTGGCTGCGTTTTGACTCGCACAACGTGCAAAATACCCATCATCAATGCTCTCTTGTGCCCAAAGCTTGGGCCCGGCCGTTGGATGTTCCGCTTCCTCTTGCTTGAGATAGATGTAGGGTAAGTACCATCCAAGAAATGGCTCTTGATCCGGATGAGTTGCCCTCACGAGATAATTGTTCCTACAATAGGAAGAGCAACCACCATTAATGGCGCAATCATAGCACTCTTGAGAGAAGTCGGGATAGTCATCCGCAGAGAAGTGCCGACTGCCAACCTCTTTCCAACGCCCCCAACCCGACGACCAAGGCTCCAAAAGCGCATGGCAATCTTTGCAACCGGGGCGCCGACTCAGGTCTGGTGTTGGATCTTCTTCGTTCGTCTCTGCAATACCGTCCGGTGGCGGAATGAATTCTTTGCATAAAAATGCACCGTAGAAACGATTCGCGCGGCCTCGATTCGTTTGATGACGCAGCATCCAACCTGGCTCCGTCAAAACACCCGCGTGCGCTTCATCCCCTTCGACTTCAACCCATGTGTCATACGCGTCCACAGGGATATCGGGTATTTGATCTACATCGAGAGGGCTGGTCACCGTGCTGGAAAAACTCGAACGGTTGCGATAATACTCCGCAATGCGACCGTTCAGCAGTACGGTAGAGGACGTCAGCAAATCAGAATACGGACGATCCGCTTGCAGTAAAATCCGAACCCGTTCTGTGAGTGCTGTAGACATATCTTCCAACAAAGAAGCCTGAATTCCACCCGTTGAACACCATTTTAGATTCTCTCCACATCCGCACTCCGGATCATCGTTGGCACCATTCATACTGCAATCTGTTCCGGTGCTGCTGACGGACGTCAATTGTGCATCATACGCACAAACCTTGACGGTAGTCTCCATATCCCACCAAGGCTGCACCTCCACCATACCCTCATCTTTCCAATTATACTCAATGCCATTGGAGGTACCCGAACGCTCGATCCAAGACTGCGGTTGGTTGAGTTCATTTACATCTGCAGGATAATCCGTACAACCGGTTTTCCCTCTTCCTCTTCGAGCCGTTGAAAGAAACCTGCCAAAGTAAACACCATTTTGCCTGCTGAGATTTCTGTTTTTGAGAATGGTAAAGGACGCCTTGTTCCAAAATAAGCTGCGGTGATGCTCTATGACTTGCGCTTCGAACTCTTCGCTTTCCAGCCACGCATCCAACATTGCATCCTCAAAGGAACCCGACGCCGCAATCTGCTCAACCTCTGAAGCTTCAGGTACGACGCCGCGCACATCCAAACTGATCGCTCGTGCGAGTTGGTATGGATCCAGCAGATCCGCCGTATCGGGACTCAGTTCCCCCGCAGCTGCATTGCCACCAATAAAAAGTGATGCAATCAAAAACCAGTCTTTCATTGAAAACCTCCATTTTTCCAGCCACGAATCATTTGGATTTCTCCTTCGGATAGATATGGTCCGCCGAGCGGCATCGAATTGGTGACCACCTCTGCGATGATAAGATCGATATGTTCCCGCCATTGTTCGGCTTCATATAACGGCATAAAGGATGCTTCTCCATGACATTGCAGACAATTATCTTCCATCAATATATCCAACTCTCCGACCCACTTGGTTTCCGGAAGAGAACCGATTACAAAGGGAACTTCTGTGATGCGTGATCCTTCGGGACCGACGGTTGTAATTCGCAAGAGATGTGCACCGACATCATAGTTGTTGGGATCCAGAGTACTGCGCCACGACTCCGTCTCAATGGAAAGGGGTTCTTGATCGACCCACGCTTGCAGTGATTGCACGGTTTCGGGATCTGTCGGTAAATACGCGATTTCGGTCGGCGCCTCCAGCGTTCCATGCATTTCCAGTCCGGCCACAACAACCCGTCGCTCGATTGAAATCCGTTGTAGCTCCGTTTCTCCGACAATCAAAAGACGCCCGTACTCATCGATGGATTGCCAAACACCTTCCGGAATCGATACGCTTGAAAAGACACCATCGCGATGATGCAACGCCCCCTCCTCCATCTTTATCCAAAGATCCGCGGTTTTGGCGTTTGAAAGAACCTCTAAAATCGGAGACGACGCGATTAGTCCACTCCATACACCTTCGGGACTCCGGTGGTGAAGGATCTCACTTCCATCACTGACCCAAAATCCTCCTCGGCTATCAAAGGCGATCTTCTTTGCAGCAATATCGAACACGTGTTCGCGAACAATCGGTGGTTCACTCAGCGCATCGACGAGAATTAAATCCGGCGCGGCCAACGCAATCATTCCATTGGAAGCCGTCGCAAATAGTCGTACTTCTTCGTCCCCGACCGACAACGCTTGCAAGGACGAATCAACATAACGATACAAATGACCGGCGCCTTGCAGCCAAAGTCCGTGTGAATCTCGTTGAATGTGCTCCACAGGAACCGGAACAACGTCGTTTAATGGTGAAGAGAGCAACCATTGCCCATCGAAGGTTTTCAATTCCCCATCGAAAGCGAGCAATGTATTCTCTGCATCAAGGGATGCGCCACCAAACACCGATGCATCGGAGAGAACGATACTGCCAGACCGGGTCTCATCGATGTATTCTATCTGCGTACCGTTCTGCACGAGAAAGGTATGCCCGCTGAGACTCTGCGCCGCCAACGACTCGTATGCCAAAACCTCCACCATTGGTTCAACGGTTGTGGCAACCGGCAATGAACTCACCGTCGGTGTTGGTGCGGACGCACTCGTTTCCTCTTCGACTTCGACCACAACCTCTTCTACGGTAGTCTCCTCAACCGCTGTGGGACTACAAGCAAACAAGACGAAAAAAATAACCATCAGCTGCCTCCTGATACCGACCATACTGAACATTCTACACTTTTACAGTCTATGCACAAACGCTCTTTCATGGTTTTTACGGATATGATTCGTAAATTATTTGATCTATCAATGTCTCTAATAACAGCCAGAGCAGCATGATGAAACAAAAAACGGATCTCATGCCGCTGCTAAGAGGGATTTCAATGATATCGATCCGAGCATCTATATCCTCCCGAGCGAGAAGCCCTCTTTCGGGTAACATTCACAAGTCCAGTCTCTCGTACAATCTTTCAAAAACATCCGATGCAGCAAAGGCCGCTTCCTTTATGACTCCTTTTGCCACACTCTTTGTGCTAATTTGGTTTTGATGATGTCGTACCAAAATGGAGCGATAAAAACAACCGCGACACGATTTTGATATGGGTAGAGCCCTGGTTTTCGAACGATTCAGAAAGGATTTCAAGGGAGGGGTGATACAATTCGAACTTACGATCTTAACCCTTCTTGTGGTTTTAGAAGATAAATGAACTTCGGTTTTCATCTGTTTTGATGAAAATCATTTAAAATGAAATGGAAACGGATATGCTGCATTTCAAGGATGGAAAAAACGTTTCAACATTTCTTATCCATTACTTTTTGACTTGTTTATCCAATGTTCGTACGAATCGAACACCAATATCTGGTCGTTTGAGCGACTTTTTTCCTCGTCTTCGATATGTGATTCTGTTTCCTCTTGGACCTCGTTCAAAAGAACCCCCTCGAATGACTTTTTCACTTTCCTCGGATGGTCCTTGGGGATTAATTACATGCACAAGATTTTTGTCTTTGAGCTCTTTAAACCATGAAGCTTTGTAATTGTCCCAACACCATTCGCCAACATTTCCACTTAGATCATAGATTCCAGGTCTGACAGCCTTTTTCAGTCCCACAGGCATGGCTCTTTCACAATTCCCCTTTCCTGTGGCTTTCCAAGTTTTACTGCTGACATCAAATTCTCTGTCACCGTACCACGCTACGTCATCAACGATGTGACTTCCTGAATATATTGAGGTCTTTTCGTCGAGAAGATTTACCTGTGGAGTCCAACTCAAGTTTGAGCCAGACTTTGCGGCCTGTGCCCACTCAGCCTCAGTAGGCAAACGCCATCCATTCGCGTCAAAGTCACAATCTACCTTCGTCCCTTTGATAGAATATGCTTT
>JAYYRF010000787.1:0-7956 GCA_036127535.1 Myxococcota bacterium
AGAATCCGCCACCAAAAGCATTGCGCCGTACTTACGCAGTGGGAATCTCATTATTTTGGAATCCACCAGTCCGGTTGGAACGACCGAAACCATGGAACGCATTGTGCGAGAGATGCGTCCCGAACTCTTTACCAATGATTCCAGTCTCCTTTTTGCCCACTGTCCGGAGCGCGTTCTACCCGGACAGATCCTTCACGAAATCGTGCAGAACGATCGGGTTGTCGGAGGCGTCGACTCAGAATCTACGGCAAGTGCGGCCGACTTTTATCGTTCCTTTGTTCAAGGAAAGGTCATCGAGACTTCTTGCAGGGCCGCCGAACTGACCAAATTGGTAGAAAATTCTTTCCGCGATACGAATATTGCGTTTGCAAATGAACTCTCTTTGATCTGCGATGAATTAGAGATCGATGTGTGGGAAGTCATCGCGTTGGCAAACCGGCATCCCAGAGTCAATATTCTGCGACCGGGCCCGGGTGTAGGAGGACACTGTTTGGCGGTAGATCCTTGGTTTATCGTATCGGCGGCACCCCAAACCGCACGACTCATTCGAAATGCACGAGAAGTAAACGAAGGCAAACCAGATTGGGTGATTCAGCGCACGCTCCAGCATGCTCAAAAGCTCAAGCAGCCCAAAGTGGGCTGCCTCGGACTCTCGTACAAACCGAACATCGATGATCTGCGAGAGTCCCCCGCACTGCATATTGCACGAGAACTCGTAACACAACTCCCACCCAATTCTGTTTTTGCCTGTGAACCCCATATTACGAGTCTGGAGGGAATCGAACTCCGAACGCTGGAAGAGACGCTTGCATCAGCGGATATACTCATCGGCTTGGTCGCCCACGACCATTTTCGAGACATCTCACCCAAAGCGTTCAACGGAAAACTCGTTCTCGACATCTGTGGTATGTTTCGCTAATCCGCATACAGAACAATGATGTAATCAAACGATTTTTCAAAAGGGGTACATGCTCTGAGCAATAAAGAAACCGAACAGATTGCCACAGGCGGTGGAATTGTATTCCTCGCAAGCATCGGAGAGCGCGGATTGCGGCTCATCGTTACATGGCTTTTGTCCACTGCTTTGGGGGCGGAGCTTTTCGGATCTTATACGTTTGCCGTAACCATCGCGACCATCATTACAGTCTTTTCACCGCTGGGAATCGACAGTGGTGCCGTATATTTTGGCGCACAGTATCAAAAACAAAAACAATGGGGGCGTCAGAAGGGGCTTATCCTGTCCGGAGCATGGATCACGATACTCAGCGGTGTAATTTGTAGCGGCTCGTTATGGCTATCCGCCCCCCTTCTGTTTGAAGATCCCAACCCAATACAATGGATTGCTCCCACAATTCTATTCCTGACGCCACTCATGTTTATCGTCGGCCTGCTTCGATCGATCAAAGACATGAAAGGCAATGCAATGGTATTCCAACTCAGCATCCCCATCGGTCTGTTAATCGGAGCGATCGCCATCTACGTCGGATCTCTATCCTTGGAGCATGCGCTCTCTTTTTACTGGATCGCATTGGCCATCTCCTTAATCTTCGGATTGTGGTGGGCACGCCGGCGCCTATCCTCTCGGCTGTACGATCCACGGATTACACCGTCTTATCACACCAAAGAATTACTCCAATACTCCTTGCCGCAGAGCCTCGCCGCAATGGTTTTTCGGTTGACCATTTGGATGGACATCATCATGTTGGGGTGGCTGAGCAGCAACGACGAACTCGGTATATACCGCATTGCTTCGGCTTTAGCGGTTATTGGAGCGCTTCCGATTAGCGCGCTGAGCACCATTTTCAATCCAATTATCGCCGAACTCGTCTCGGTTAAAGATCATGTCCGCCTCAATACCATACTCAAAACGATAACGCGCTGGCTTCTCTCCGTGTCGTTTCCCGTACTCATCGCGATGTTCTTGCTTCCTGACCTTATGTTATCCTTGTTTTCCACGGAATATCAAGCCGGTCATATTCCACTCCAAATTTTGATTGGTGGTCAATTCGTTTGGATCTCTTGCGCAATGGCCATGCGACTCATTCCCATGTCGGGTCACTCCACGCTCACACTGATCAACGGCGTCATCGCCGCGGTGCTAAACATCGGGCTAAACTATTATTTCATACCGCGATACGGCGCACAAGGAGCCGCCATTTCAACATCCTTGACCCTCGGTTTATGGTCACTGTGGCGACTCGTGGAGATATGGTATCTCTTGAAGTGTTTCCCCTTCTCCAAATTCAATACCGGACTCTTCATCAGCGGTGTGGGTCTCGCGCTCTTATCACACAACCTGATCGCCGACTTATCTCTCTTTGTTCGAACCCCGATCGTTTTCGTCATGTCCATCATATTTCTTCTCGTCGCCTTTCGATGGGGTAAAGAGGAAAGCGATGAAGAAATTGCAAAGAAGATCCGATCTAAATGGACACGCCTCTTTTCCAGGAGAAATGCATGAGTAAGAACATCTTTATGACCGGTGGAGCCGGATTTATCGGTTCTCACACCGCCCAAGCACTTGCGGCCCGCGGCGATCGCGTCACAATTGTGGATGCATTTGACTTCGGATACGATGCGAAACACAAAGAAAACAACGCTGCACTGCTAGAAAAATATCCCAACGTACAGATGGTTCGCGGAGACATTCGCGACTCGGCATTGCTGCATAGATTATTTTCGAACGAAAAACCCGATGTCGTTGTGCATCTTGCCGCCCGCGCCGGTGTTCGACCCTCCTTGGAAGATCCGGTTTCGTACTCCGACATCAATATCACCGGTACCATTCGACTTCTCGAGATCATCCAAAAGCACGACGTTCCCCACTTGGTCTTCGCATCGTCTTCTTCCATTTATGGTGCGCGCAAGCAGGGTCCTTTTCGAGAAAGTGACGTAGTAGACATACCGGCAAGCGCCTATGCCGCCACCAAAAAAGCAGGCGAACTCTTCTGTGCCAATTGGAATTATCTATACGGACTGCACGCGACCTGTCTACGATTCTTTACCGTATACGGCCCTAGACAACGCCCGGAAATGGCCATTAGCCTCTTTACCGATCGCATCCGCAAGGGGATTCCGATTACCATGTTTGGAGACGGTTCTTCTTTACGGGACTACACCTTTGTCCAAGATATAGTACAAGGGGTTTTGCGCGCCATCGATCATCCGATCGGATACGAAGTTCTCAATCTTGGAAACGGATCTCCTGTACGATTGGATACGCTTATCCATACTATTGCAGATGTGGTGGGCAAAGAGGCCATCATCCAAAAATTACCCGATCAACCCGGGGATGTTCCGATGACCTTTGCCGATATTCAAAAAGCCAAGAGTCAGATCGGATACAATCCGAAAACCACTCTAAAAGAGGGAATCACCCAGTTCTACCACTGGCTCAGCGAGTACGACCCCGTTTAAAACTAGTTCGATGGAAGCGAAAACGATCGCAACGGAATCGACCAATACGCACCGTCCAATCGTTGCTCGATTTCTCTCTCCGAAAAGTAGTATTCCGGGTCCGCGATTTGATCCATATGCGTGCCCATCAGAACACCAGAATACACCGTGGTCTCAGAACCATCTATCGATGTTCGAACCGCAAAGGAGGCGGTGCGAACCATCAACTCATCCACGGAAAGTTCAATATTCTCAGACGCATACCTCTCCAGCAAAGGAATGGAAGAGGTGTTCAAGATCGTCGCGCCGAAGTACACCGGATTGTACAGAAGGTTGTATTCCAAACGCTCCATTAGGGTGGGATCGACATCAAAACACCGATCGTCATACACTATATTTGGCGTGTCGCGCAATTCGAAGACGAACCACATATTTTCGATTTCGCCGTTTTCCGCCAACTCATGGGAGCGAAGAGAAAAGGTACAAACGACGTCATCAAGATCGAAATAGTCCGTATTTCGTTCCACGCTCAACATGACAAAAATTCCATCCGTATCTTCAAAGGGAAGGACTCTCCCGGCTTCCATTCGAAATTTCGCCGATATAGAAAAGTGGGTGGGACGAATATACTCCTCTACCGTTCCCGTATCGTCAGTTCCCGTGTCCCACTCCTCCGAGCCCGTTTCGTCAATGGCGCTATCCGCACCAGTGTCGACTACGGCCGTATCGACGGCATCAATTGTGGACACATCTTCGCAGGCATTTAAATCTTCACAGGTTTGTTGAATTTTACCAGAATCAAAAAGGGCGCAACCAAGTGCCCCAAAAAGAACAAAAAACATGTATTCTCCTGTGCAAATCGATTTGTCCAAACAAAAGGGAAAATGATATGCTTTGGTAAGACAGTATTATCCATATATTAATGTACTTATGACCATTTTACTATTTCTCCTCTCTCTTGCCTTCGCACAAGATGCGGATGCCGACGGATTTGATGCCAGCGTCGACTGCGATGACAGCAACGAAAATGTTTATCCGGGTGCCGTCGAAGAGTGTGATGACATTGACAATAATTGCAACGACCTTATCGACGAAGGACTTCTGAAGACATATTGGCCTGATTTGGACGGGGACGGCTTTGGAGATCCCCTCTCCCCCATTCGCGCATGTGAAGAACAAGAGGGGTACGTAAACAACAACCAAGATTGCGATGATAGCATAGCAGAAATCCATCCCTTCGCAGAAGAGATATGCGATGAAATCGATAACAACTGTAACTTCAGCATCGATGAAGGATGCGGGGAAGAGACGGAAGAGGACACCGGAACGTCAGAAGACACCGGAACGTCGGAAGACACCGGAACGTCGGAAGATACCGGAATGTCAGAAGACACCGATACCGGAGATAGCAATACGACGCAAGATAGTGGAGACGGAGAAGATTCCTCCACAGAGGATTCCGGCATCGAGTATACATCTGGTCCTCTCAAAAAAGAAGGCGGTTGTGCGGCTGCACCGCTTTGTATTTTGTTGCTTTTTGGACGTCGAAGATGATCCCCAACTTTCTCATCGTCGGAGCCCCCAAGTGTGGAACAACCGCGATGTGGAGGTATTTACAAGCCCACCCCAATGTCTTTTTGAGTCCCCGCAAAGACATACACTACTTTGGGAGTGACCTTCGTTTCACGAAGCGAAGTACGTTTTCGCATTCTGAGTATCTGCAGTTTTTTGCCTCCGCTACCGAAAAGGCGGTTGGAGAAGCATCTGTTTGGTATTTGTATTCTCAAAAAGCGGCCGAGGAAATTTATCGTTTTAATCCAAAGATGAAAATTATCATCATGCTGCGCGATCCGGTTCAAATGATGTACGCCCACTATACGCAAATGCGCTTTAACGGCCTTGGAGACGAAGATATCCCCCTTTTCTCCGAAGCCCTGGCCGCCGAAGAGAATCGCAAAAAAGGGCTTCAAATCCCGCCAGAAAACACCCTTCCCCAGGCTCTCTTTTATCGTGACATCGGAACGCTCTCTCCGCAAATCGAGCGATATCAGCAATGCTTTCCCGCGTCGCAGATTCTCTATCTGCTGCAAGAAGACATGAAGCACAACATGGCAGAGATGTATCGAAACACTCTCAACTTTCTCGGTGTCGATCCGGATTTTCAAATGAATTTTCATCGAATTAATCAACACAAAGTCGTTCGATTTGAATGGATACGAAAAGCGATCGCAGCAACGCCCCACGGCGTCAAAGATAAAATACCCACCTCGGTGCGCAACCAAATTTCACGACGCATTCGCAAGATGAACTCCAAGCATGAAAAAAGAGCGCCTTTGCCTCCTCTATTGGAGGAAAAGTTAAAAAAAGAGTGCAAACCCGATATCGAGAGGCTCGGCAAAATGATCGGAAGAGACCTCTCACACTGGCTCGAATCGAAAAAAGAAATTTGACAGTTGTAAAACAAAATCGGATCTTCTTTTGACATTCCTACTTGATAGTAGAAATAATGGGGCATCAATAAAAAATATGGAGGATGCTATGCGTCTATCAATTGTTTCTGTTGTACTTCTTTCAGCTTGTTCACAATCTTTCAACAAAGGTGGTGAAGAGGTTAACGTTGAACCGACGAATGAGCCGGAGGCACAACAGCCCGAAGATGAACCCACCGATGATCCCGTTAGCTCTCGCGACGAAGACGACGACGGAGATGGTTTCACCGAAAACCAAGGCGACTGCGATGACACAGATGCCGATCTCAACCCTGAAGACGTCGATAACGATGGCTTCTCGACATGCGACGGCGACTGTGATGATGTCGACAACGACGTTTATCCGGGCGCAGAAGAGATCTACTACGATGGTGAAGACGGAAACTGCGACGGTGAATCCGATTATGATGCCGACGGTGATGGATTTGACTCCGCGGTTGAAGAACAAGAAGATGGTAGCGTTGGAAACGATTGCGACGACACCAACCAAGGTATCAACCCCAATGCGCAGGAAAACCCCAATGACGGTGTGGATACCGACTGTGATGGCGTTGGTGATGCGCGCTTCCAACTCGGCTATGTAGACAATCTCTGCATCGAATGCGCTGGCCCAAGTGGCATCGCCGTCGACTCTGCCGGTCAGGTTCACGTTGTATACGAAGACGATGGACGTTTGTGGTATCGCTACCTGCAAAACGAATTTGGCAACTGGTCTTCGTACGAAATCATTAACACCGACACCGACCGCACCGTCGCACACGAGAGCGACGATCGGTATGGTTTGGACGCACGTGTAGACTCAACCGATAACGTACAGGTCGGATACATCTCAACGGGCACAAGCGACACCGCTTTGCACTATCTCTTTCGCAATGCGGACGGAGAATGGTCGGACGAGGCCGTTATCGACGGTGTCAGCAAGTCTGGCGACTCCAGCGTCGGCTATTTTGCCGAAATGGAAATCGACAGCAACAACAAACCGATCTTTGGCTACTATAACGAAACCCAAGGATTGCCCTACTTATACGACTTCACCGATCCGATTATCGACTTTGTTGTTGGTGGTGGTAATGGTGTTCGACTCCCACTGGATTACTTTTTGAATGCTTTGGGGGACGATCCCGATGCATACAGTGGAACCTTTGTGTCTCTTTCACAAGATTCGCAAGACGTTACGCATATCGTATACTACAATGACAATCCTCCCTCTTGGCACGATGCCTTCCAAGGCGCACAAGAGAGCCAGTACAACCGTATACCAGATCTGTCCAGCAGCACCATCATGGAAAACGCTTCGAGCATTCTCAACGATCCGCTTTCGTTTGCAGCGACCTTCGTGACCAGTGACGTTTGCTGGCCAGGAAACAGCCTCGCTGCGAATGCAACCCACAACAGTACCGCAATTCACGGAAACAACTTCTGCGTCGCGTACAAAAACGAAAGTGATGGCAATCTCTACTACGGTTGTAAATCGACCAATGCCGTTTGCGACGGCTGGTTAATCGAACCCGCTGTAGATACGACCGGCAATGTTGGAGATTATGCTACACTCGCGTTCAACAGCGAAGGACAGCCATACATCGCCTACCAAAATGCGACCCTCAAGGAGCTCAAGGTGGCGACCAAAGAGAACGGCGCCGGGGAAGTGATTACCGTAGACGACAGTGGAAACGCCGGGAAGTTTGCCGATATGACGATTGACAACAACGATGTTGTTCATATTTCCTATCTCGACAACAGCACCGGCAAAGGTCTTCTCAAATACGCTTGGGGCCAATAAAACCTGCGCGTTTGCAAAGACAACAAAAGCCGCATATGCGGCTTTTTCTTTTGTTTGTCAGACCGAATTAACCATCTGCCTGTACGACGTTTTCCGTCAGACCCAAGGCTGCAACTCCTTTTCCCAGTTTTTTGAGACTTTGGCTCCACAACTGCCGGCCATCTACAGAAAAACAGTCGACAAATCCACCCTTGCACACAACAATACGGGTCTCCGTAGCCAGTATGGTCGCTCGCCCCAGTCCGATCGTCGGGTGTGTCCACAAGGTCTCGCCGGTTTGCCGATCGATGC
>JAYYRF010000788.1:0-3799 GCA_036127535.1 Myxococcota bacterium
TAAAGAAGCACGCTATCGAACACCCAAAGTACGGTGTTGATAAGAATGCCAACCGAATCCTGAAAGCGCCGACCCTAATCCGTATTTTGGTCAACGACCACAAGCTTTCGTTTCATAATACAGAAGATCTCTCGAGATTAAAGCAGGCATGCTACAATAAACTCGCTGACGAAGATGCATTTAACCGACGAATTGCCACGGAGACCATCTTGTGCATACGGGAAAATACATCTCAGATTTTGGCGGGCAGAGAGATTCACATCGGATTCGACTACATCCCAATCGACGTCAAAGAAAAGGAACGATTTGAAACAACCATTCATACGATTCGAGACAGCAACTATTCCTCTGAATCGTTACAGCCGCTCGATGACACAACCCCCTCGGACATAACCCATATCAATATCTTCCCGGAACGACTCCCCTCGCAGCGAGGACTGCCGCTGGAACCCATTAACGTCCAGATCGCGAAGGGGGTCTCTTACCAGGTTCGTCTTGTACCCTGGATGAAGAGGGGCAGGCTCGATAGAATACAAATTATCAATCTTCCAGAAGGCAATGCATCCTTTCGGTTCCACGGTAACAAAGCGAGTGAGTTGGAACTCTATGTCGATGAGAATCCTGGCGAAGACAGTATTGTCAAAGGAATATCCAAAAAGATTCTGTTTAGAGATTCCAGCGGCGAAATCTATATCCTAAAAATCCAAATCGATTGAGGTTAACGTGAACTTTGAGATCGCTTTTATGCGTAGTAAAGGACCGAGAGAAAGCCAAGAAGATAGAGCCGGCGCCACAGAATCTCCCACGCATATTTTACTGGCCGTAGTCGATGGTATGGGTGGGCTCGAAGGGGGAGCCGAAGCCGCACAAACCGTACAGGACGCTCTGCTGCTGGAAACCAACGTCAAACTGGCACTCGAAAAGGCGCACCAGGCTTTGCTTGAGCACAATAAAAAGACCCATGCAAACCTCGAACCCAAAGAGATGCCCGGTGCTGTGGGTACCCTCGTGAGTATCGATAGAAAATCGCTCACCGCCCAAGTCGGGCATTTGGGAGACACACGGCTCTATCTTTGTCGGGGGGGAGAGGTCGAACTTATTACCACAGATCAGGTAGACGAAGCCAATTTGCCTACGCAGGACTTCGGCCGGACTGAAATAGAGCCCGTCGTCACAGAAATCCGCTTACGCTATCAAGACATTTTGATTCTTGCCTCGGACGGTGCGTATAATGTAGATCCCTATCCCGAAGACAATTTTAAGCACTTTCTCTCTCGTTTCTCTCATCGACTGATGACCTTTGCCAAAGAGTATGAGCTTCAGTACCAAGACTCGTTTAAAGACAATGCGACTCTCTTACTCTTTCGAATCCAACCGTCCGATGTCAAGGAAGAACGACAGAATATACCGATATTGAACCCCCGAACCAAAAATGCGCTGATTATTGTGTTATACATCGTAATCGCTTTTTTGGTCGGTTTTTGGGCAGGAGCCAACCACATCGAAAAGCAATTGTCTGAACAGAGTGTTTCGGATTGAGTTCGTATAGGATATTCCCATGAAACACCCTCGACGTCTTTTGGTTCCCGTCAGTATATTGATTCTCATTGTCGCTTTCTTCATTGCAAAGTCGCATTTGGAAACCAATTTAGAGATTGTAAGCACTCTGTTGGGAGATACCGAAACGAACATAAAGTTAAGAGAGCTGGATATCGATCTAACAGAACGGGGGTTGACGCTTCCATCGGCAGCCGATGCGACGAACTTTTTTCATTTTACGTTCTTCTTTTTGGCTCTCAGCCTGCTTGGTTTTGCGAAAGCCGCACAGTATTGTTTACATCGTCGCCACTTGAGCGATAACGTAAAACGGTGGGAGCCTTGGCTTGTGTGGATGTTGCTCTCGATGGTTTCCCTTGTATCGGTCTCTTACTGTACGCATATGAGTTTGGTGGATCCCTTATACCAAATGGGTAGTCATGGACAACCGTTTTACACGCTCAGCATGGAGCAATTGCTCGATGGGGGATTGAGCAAATTACGCACCAACCCCTTTGTGTATCCTTCTCTTTATATCTTCTTCTCGATTCCGTTTTTGTTTATCATTAGGCCGTTATTAAGAAGAGCCTTTGTAAAGGAAAGTCTTGGGGCAGCAACCCAGAAACATCAAATGTTTTTTGGAACGTTGTGGATGATTTCCCTGGCTATCTTTTTGGCCATGATCAGTGGCATCATTCCACCATTTTTAGAGAGTCTTACACCGATTGAACTCCCGAAGTCGTTGGCCATTATTGCTTTTGCTGCGTTTTGCGCGAACTTTTTGCGTCACCCAAATGCGAAGGAGAATGTGATAGGAAAGGGGCTATTGCTTCTATTTCTGATTCCGATGCTATGCTTGCCATTTATCAATGACAGCGGAGCACTTCTAATTGTCTTTTTCTCTTCCTTCTTCGTATTTTTCAGTATTTTCTTTAAGAAAAAGCTCGCTTCGATTGGCTTGGTTTTTTATCTTTTTCTGTACATGCTCCGCAAGACAATCCCTCTCCAGGGCGACCGCTTCCACGATTGGCAACTTTCAGATACATTCATATCTTCGGGAAGAGGCCTATCGCATATCATGGGTACGGCTTCAAGTCCCGATATTGCCAAAGCGCAGTGGGGGATCGCCAGTGGCGGTCTGTCGGGGCGCAACACAGCCATCTTTGTGGATCAACTCGAAAAGAGTGAAGGGAGCTATATTTACAGCGGCATTATGAGCTATGGACACAATGATCGTGTCGCTTCTCTCTTGATAGAGACCTATGGCTTTTGGGGATTTTCCTTTGTTTTATTGCTATTCTTTTTGCTTATATTTTCGTTAATCGAATTGTATCGAAAGTCGGTTACTTGTTCTGAACAGCCAAATTATGGACTTGCCATTGGAGTCGCGTCTTTATTTTTTGGTCAAGTGATGGTTCACATCGGTGGCAACTTTAATTTTATTCCATTCACCGGTATCGTCCTCCCTTTTATTTCCCACGGGGGGATGTCCTTTTTGATCTATTGGCTCTTTTTGGTTTTGGTTTTCGCATCGTTCACCAATGAAAAGAGAATCGGTGATGGGGGTGGTCGATTGATTACCCACCAAGCCATGGGAATGATTCGCTATATGGTCGTGAGCTTTGCCATGCTCTTGATCTATGCATTCTATATGACGTTCATCGGTGGACCCGACTATATCAGCCGGATTCGATATGACATACTTGAAGACCTTTCCATCAAGCAGACTCACAATCCACGTTTGTATCTGATCGATAAAAAAATGACCCAAAAAGGCCAAATCGTCGATGTAAATGGGAAATCCATTTTTGACGGAGTGAACTATCTCTCGGAGGAGATGAATGAAAAAGATTACTTCTTGCGTACATTTGAGCGCAAGAACGAGAGTCGCCTCAAAGGATTGAGTAAAGAAGCGATAGCGAAGGAAGAGTTCTATCAATATATCTGCTACTGGAACGGAGAAGACTACTATCAGTTTGCCGGAAGGGATCCCTCGAGCAGCCTGATCAATTTGTCCAATTTTTTTCGTAACAAAAAATACTCTCAAAATCTCAATACTGAAGAAAGCATTCGTTATTGCATCCTAGAACAGGCGAAAAAAGGACGTTTTGTCGTTCCGCTGGACATAGGCATTCAAGAAAGAGCGTTTGGAGTACCGCTTGGAAACGGTCAACGTCCGGAGGGATGCTCGAGTGAAGCCGATCTTCAAGAGGAAATTTCCCTTGGACAGCGTCAAGTTCTCTACTTTTCTCAGACTTTAGAT
>JAYYRF010000789.1:0-4214 GCA_036127535.1 Myxococcota bacterium
CTTTCTTTTTCGCAAAAAGATTGGGTCCTAAGAATGTTTCTTAGTAGAACTGTCATTTCTTGTGATGTGACGAGAGAAAGCGGCTCTGCTTTTCAGGATGAATCTTTAAAGTTGGTTCAAAGCCTCTTTAAATCGCGCAACGGTTCTATCGATATGCATGAGTTTATCCAGTCCGAAAAGCCCGATGCGAAAAGTTTGAAAAGGCTGTGCCTCGTCGCACTTAAGAGGTACACCGGCTGCGATTTGAATACCGATTTCGGCGAAGGCGCGTCCGCTTTTGATCGCGGGGTTTTCGGTATAAGATACAATGACGCTCGGAGAGGTGAAACCAGCTGCGGCAACACTTTTGAATCCTTTTTCGGAGAGCAAAGAGCGAATTTGACTGCCCAATTCAAATTGAGCCCGCTTGAGGCGCTCAAATCCGTATTCTTTTGCCTCTACAATTACATCTCGGAATATTCGGAGGGCATCGGTTGGCATCGTTGCGTGGTATGCGTGTCCCCCGTTTTCGTAACGGTTCATGATGGTTCGCCACTTTTTGAGATCGCATGCAAAGCTTGTACTTTGGGTTTGTTCCATTTTTTGGCAAGCCCGTTCGCTGAAGAGAACAACCGCGGCGCAAGGGGAGCCGCTCCAGCCTTTTTGCGGTGCCGTGATGAGAAGGTCGACGCCGGTATCCTTCATGTTCACCCAAACGGTACCCGATGCGATGCAGTCCAATACAAGCAGTCCACCAACAGAATGGGTCGCTTCGGCGATTCTACGAATATACTCGTCGGGCAAAAGCATACCCGCAGAAGTCTCGACATGTGCCGCAAAGACCATATGGGGTTTCTCTTTCTCGATCGTTTGAACGATCTCATCGATAGGTGCGGGAGCGTAGCAAGGATGTTTCTGATCGTTTACCGGCCGAGCTTTGATCACGATCTCCTCCGAAGGGATCTGCCCTGCGTTGAATATTTGTGTCCAGCGATAGCTGAACCAACCGTTTCGGATCACCATACACTTCTGGTTGTGCGCGAACTGTCGGGCGACGGCCTCCATACCAAAGGTGCCGCTTCCGGGAACAATCGCGATAGATTCTGCTGCGTAAACCGACTTAAGCGTGTCGGACAAATCGCGCATAACCTGTTGAAAGTTGACGCTCATATGGTTGAGTGCTCGGTCGGTATAGACCACGGAGTACTCCAAAAGACCATTGGGATCGACATCAGGGATTAAAGAAGGCATATAAACTCCGTCTTTGGAATGATGGGGTAAAGCTAATTCATCATACAAAAACGTCAATCGCTTTGCCGTTCGAAAAGGATTAGACAGAGATCAACGAATTTCATAGATTTTGGCATGGAGTACAGATGAACGATCGTAAGACCATAGTATGGTGGAAAATTCTGAGCGCCTTGGCGATGCTGAATATCATCGCTTGGATAGCGGTAGCGAGCCAAGCCGAGGTCGGTGTTCTCTATGTACGATGGCACCTGATGTTGAGCGCGGTATTTACCGCGGTATGCGCCTTTCGATCCTTCCTGCCAAGGATCGACCTAGAGCGATATTGCCTCGTTGATTCCTTTGCGTCGAGTATGGTGGTGGGGCGCTCCGCTGCCACCATTGCCGAAGTGAGTTTTGCCACACAGGTTGCGCTTCTAATTCACGAAATGGGCAACGAAACCGGCATACTTTGGGTTCAAAGTTTTTCGGCTCCCATCGTGATTCTTCTTTTTACCGCTCAAATATTTTGTTGGTCGAGCGTGATATCCTTGAATCACATTGGGCATGCCATCGAAGAGTCTATATGGGCACTTACGTTCGCCATGGTTGGGGTTTGTTTTGCGGTATGTATTCCACAACTGGAAGGATTATGGCGTAATGTATCGATTTTGGGTTTGATTGCGTGTGTGGGCTATGTCTGTGTCATGGTTATCGTAGATGTACCGATGTATGCCAAGCGATGGAGGAAGGGACAAAGAGAAGGGGAGAGCTATCTCGGTTTTAGGGACGGTTGGAGCGATGCGTTAAATCGTCGAGTTGTTACGCGAGACTGGAAAATATGGAAACCCGAGGTCGCTTGGCTCACCGGGTATTTCACGATGGCGGTTTGGATCTCGCTCGCAATGGTTTTGTTGCCACGCGCAGGCCATTAAAGAGCAGCGGTTTTGCCTTTGCGTAACTCATAGTCTACTTGTAGCTCTTTACGAATGCCACCTGTTTGATGATCGACCATCCACGCCAATATCATCTTTCGTGGTACTCTAACGCGGTCAGGAATCTCCAGTGTCCCAAAGACCAAATCCCAAATCGGGCTGGTGACTCCATGATTTACCCTTGGATTTTTAAAATGGTGATGGAAGTGATGTTTCCGCAACCAACGTCCATAAAAACCAAAGGGTGGATGTGTATGTGCTCTTCGATGTAGAATCTCGTAGATGAGATACATTACGGTGAATCCCAGCGCGGTATAAAATCCGATAAACCAGGAACTGAAGAGGCTGAGAAGGGGGGTGCTAATGCCCAATACAGCAGTGGCAATCCAAATTTTCTTCGATGTTTTGGCGAAATAGTTTGTGTCCCGATGGTGTTGGAGATGTTCAACGGTAAAGGGATTTTTTTTATTTTTTTTGTGCCCGAGACCGCGGTGTAGCCAATATTCAGCCAAGGTCCAAAGAATCATTCCGATGAAAGAGAATCCGAGTGCAGTAAAATTCATGGGGACTCCATATTCGATAAAGAGGAGGGGAGAGCAGTAACGAGAAGATGGTTTAGTTCTTGTTCCGCTTTTGCGGAATTGCGAGATTGCATTGCACGGAGCATGCTTTGGTACTGTTTGGGATTTTCCCACTCTTGAGAGAGTACGCTGCGAAAAGAATGTCTTAGAACCGTAAATGTGCGCTGAAGCGTATTAAATGCCAGTTGATACGCGATATTCTCGGAGCCGATGAGCAGCGTTTTCCAAAATTGGGTGCTGAGCTCTTCTCGCTGTATTGTGCTTTGGGAATCGAGCATGGACACGGTGATCTCTTCGAGTTTGGATAGGGTTGCCTCGCTGCAGCGAAGCGTACACAGTCGTACAACTTCTTTACCCAAAGCCAGTCGCAGTTCCAATACAGACTTTAAAACCGAGAGATTGGGTTGTTCGTTGAGCAATAACAGGGAGGGTAGCAATTCAATGCTGCCGTGGCAGTGGTAATCCAAGACCGTTGTACCGCCTCCGTGTTGTACTTGGATGAGTTGGAGTTGTTCCAGTCTTTTGATCGCTTCTCGAATGGCACCGCGATTAACGGCAAACATATCACATAATTTCCTTTCGGACGGAAGCTTGTCTCCCGGTTTGAGGGTACCGAGTAAGATTTGATCTCGGATTTGTGCGAAGACCTTTTCAGACAAGGCCTGCTTATTGACGGCTTGGAACATCACTTCCTCCTGCAGAAGAATAATATCACATAATGGTAATATGGTCAACTGGTCATACCAATTATTGTGTTGAATAAGATGGCTTCTCATATGGAATCGCAGTACAATTCCTTTGTCATCACAACTTGCGCAGGCGTATTTTTTTGTACAGATTGCATAAAGAAATAAATTGCTAAACCGTGATGCAAAATGATCCGTCTTAATTTGAAAACATTGAGGTAATATGCACTTTGGAATATTTATGGCTGCGACGCTTTTTGCTTGTCGCTCAAACAAAGTTTTCGACGATGGCCTCGTCGATGACGGGGTAGAAACCAACGACACCGATTCCCCAGATGACTCCGGAACGACCGATACCGACTCTTCGGACTCCGGTTCGTCTGAGACAGATGAGGCCGTCGACTCCGACGGAGACGGTGTCTCTGATGACGAAGAAGAACAAAACGGTACCGACCCCAACAATTCAGATAGCGATGGCGACGGTCTATCCGATGGCCAAGAAAGCGATGCTGGCACCGATCCAACGGATCCGGACAGCGACGGTGATGGTTTATCGGATGGCGAAGAGAGCACTTCAGGTAGCGATCCAACCGATCCGGATAGCGACGACGATGGTCTATCGGATGGCGAAGAGAGTAGTTCGGGTAGTGATCCAACGAATCCGGACAGCGATGGCGACGGTCTATCGGACGGTCAAGAAAGCGATGCTGGCACCGATCCGACGGATCCGGACAGCGACGGCGATGGTTTATCGGATGGCGAAGAGAGTAGTTCGGGTAGTGATCCAACCGATCCGGATAGCGATG
>JAYYRF010000790.1:0-7093 GCA_036127535.1 Myxococcota bacterium
AAATACCCCGACTATAAAATCCAACTCTTCGTTCAGAGATTGAAGTTTGTCGGTCATTTTATTGAAACAGCCGTCAAACTCTCTATTCTAGGGTACTACAAACCATCTCCTGCACAGGCCAAGATGCTCACGGGTGCCCTCGACCAATTGTCTCTTCTGGTAGAAGCACTTCGTAAAGAAGGACTCATTCAAAATCCCCAAAAAGCACCGACCCAGCAATTGTATCTCGATCTTATTGGAGATGCTTCTCATGCGGTATACGCCATGGAATTGGCCGCCGGAGATCGAGGAATCCGCTACTGATTGCCCTCTACATGTTTCGCTTTCTCAACCATACGCGCCATGGCCAAACCGGACATTAAAGCCTGTTCCGACCAATCTCTCACGAAGGGTATTTTGGATCCGGGCACACCAAAATACAGACCCGCTGCATTTTGCAACGCTAACGCAGCAACTTTTTCTGCTCCGTTCTGTTGATTGATCAAAGCGATAACCTCCAATGCGAGTTGCCACTTCAAACGCACGGGAAGAGTCAAGGACATATCGGCCATGGTATCAACAGCCGCCTCGATGATTTCACGATGTGGCACCAAAGGGTTTTTTACGGCTAAGGCTACCGCAGCCATACCCTGCTTGAGATTTTCTTCCCCGAAGGAAAAATAGGCACCCGATTCCGGAGCTCGCAGCGAGTGTGTCGGTTTCGCGTGTTCGACTTTAAAATCGGGCAGCGTCAATGAGGAGCCTCCGACAGGCAGTAGCGTTTCAATCAAGACCCATTCCTCTTGTTGAAGATCTGAAAAAGCGCGACGCAGATACACAGCAGCGGTAGACGCATCGATGGCAGTCATACCGTGTGCAATCGGATTAAAGCTATCAGGCGCTTCCATCACATCGATACTGGAACCAGCCAAGCCCAGCGCCAAAAAGTAAAATGTCCCTTGTTGAAAACGGAGAGCAAACGGAAAGGCACCGCTCTCTTCAGGCAATCCAAACCAGCACTTCATGACTACCCCTCAAAATCTAATACTTGATTGACTGTGATTGCAGCCATGTTTACAATCTCCGCAACCGAACACCCCAACGAAAGAGCATTCACAGGATGAGAGAATCCAACAATAATTGGTCCAATCGCAGTTGCATTGCCCAATTCTTGTAAGAGCTTGTATGCAATGTTACCACTCGCTAGATCTGGAAAAATCAGTACATTGGCGTTGCCGGCAATCTGACTAAAAGGGAAATCGGCCTTTGCCAATCGTGGATTCACAGCTGTATCCGCTTGCATTTCACCATCTATGTGGAGATCCGGTGCGATTTTCTGTACGATTCGTATCGCTTTACGCACTTTTTCCACTTGTGGATCTTGCCGATTTTCTCCGAAATCAGAATACGAGAGCATGGCGATACGCGGCTCTTCACCAAAGGTCTGTGCAATTCGAGCGGTATTGATTGCAATTTGCGCTAACGTATCCGCATCCGGATGAATATTGACGGTGCAATCGCCAAAGAACATTCGCTTGCCTTCAAAAAGGAGGGCATATACACCTGAGATAACCTTCGCCTTTGGATCGCGACCCAAAACCTTCAACGCTGGCCGTATGGTATCGGCATAGGGTACGGCCACTCCTCCCAATAAGCCGTCGGCAAAACCGCTCTGCACCATCATGCAACCAAAGGCCGTTGAGTCTTTCAAAAACTCCCGTGCCGCACGCTTGGTCATGCCCTTTCGGTTTCGTTGCGACCACAGTTGCATCGCAAAGGAAGAGAAGCGTTGATCCGACCATGGCTCAATGATTTCTACTCCCCGAAGGGAAATATTGAGACTCTCGGCCAGTCGCTGAATTCGATTGGCGCCGCCCAAGATAACCGGGTGGCAAATGCCTTCGTCGACAAGTTGATGGGCGGCGCGAAGCGTTTTCTCATCGGCACCGTCGGGGAAAACGATTCTCTTCGGGGATGTTTTCGCTCGATTCATCAACGGTCGAATCACTTCCTTTGTCTTCTCCAACAAACGTTCCAGTCCTTGTAGATACGCATCGAGATCTCGTATTGGATTTCGTGCAACACCGCTGTCTTCAGCGGCTTTGGCAACCGCCGGAGCAACCCACAGTAGGACACGTGGATCAAAGGGTTTGGGAATTAAATAATCCGGACCAAACTGAATTCTTTGTGTGTTATACGCAATCAAAACGGAATCTGGCACATCCTCCTTAGCCAGATCCGCTAGGGCTTGTACTGCGGCTCTTTTCATCTCCGACGTAAAGGATCGTGCGCGACAATCCAACGCTCCGCGAAAAACGAAGGGAAATCCCAATACGTTGTTTACTTGGTTGGGATAATCCGATCTTCCGGTTGCAATAATCGCATTCGGTACGGCTTTTTTGGCTTCTTCATACGTAATCTCAGGCACAGGGTTTGCCATAGCGAAGATAACCGGTTGTGGATTCATACGCTGTAGCATCTCTCCAGAGACAATGCCACCCACACTAAGACCAATAAAGACATCCGCACCAACAAAGGCATCTTTGAGCTTTAAATCTTTGTACTCGGCTGGTTGTGCGTAAACGTCCTTCTCTGGAAACATGTCTACAGAGCGTCCTTCATACACCAAGCCATGAACATCGAACATCCAAATGTTTTGGCTCTTAACCCCCAATTCGACAAGCATGTTGGCCGTCGCGAGTGCAGCAGCACCAGCACCAGCGAAGAGAATTTTCATACTCGATAGTTCGGAGCCGCGCAGCTCCGATGCATTGGTAATCGCAGCACCGGCAATAATCGCAGTGCCGTGTTGATCATCGTGAAAGACGGGAATATCGAGGATTTCTTCTAAACGCCTTTCGATTTCAAAACAATCCGGTGCTCGGATATCCTCTAGATTAATACCCCCAAACGTTGGTGCGATTGCCCGAACTGCTTGGATCACAGATTCCACGTCATCGGCGTCTATTTCAATATCAAAGCAATCAATATCAGCAAACCGTTTAAACAAATTCGCTTTTCCTTCCATCACAGGCCTACCAGCCAACGGTCCAATATTACCCAAACCCAACACGGCGGTGCCGTTCGAAACAACCCCGACCAAGTTGCCCTTTGCCGTATACTGATACGCACTCGCAGGATTTTTAGCGATTTCCCGACACGGCTCTGCCACACCGGGCGTATACGCCAATGAAAGATCTCGTTGAGTGAGAAGGGATTTGGTTGGAATCACCTGTAACTTTCCCTTACGACCGGAGGAGTGGTACCGTAAGGCTTCTTCTCGAATTGACATAATCTTACTCCTTGAGAGAGACCTGTAACGCATATCCGCTTTTTATGGAAGAGGAATCATTCAAAATAGAATGAGCCAAAGGGGACAATAAGCCGAGTTCTGTTCTGTAGATACAGTGACATTCATTCATCTGGACGATCGATTACCCGATCGCTCTCACCGAAGTGAAGCGGCCTACCCTGGTGTATAGAACGAGCGATTCAACACCTTTTTTGGCCTTGCTCCGGTCGGGGTTTACCTGGCCAACGCTGTCGCCAGCGATGCCGGTGCGCTCTTACCGCACCCTTTCAGCTTTACCGAGAAATCTAGCTTTCTCCCTAACCTCGTAGCAGCCATGCCCGAAGGTTTGCGTCTACGCGGGTATAGGACGATGTACGTGGCAGTCTACTTTCTGTTGCACTTTCCTCCGAGTTTCCTCGACTGGGCGTTACCCAGCGACCTGCTCTGCGGAGCTCGGACTTTCCTCTAAAACCACCATTGGCTTCAGCGAATGTCTAGTCCCCATTGGCAGTGCATCCTTAACCGATGTGCATTAATCTGCAATACAAAAAGCGCGACACGTCGAACAGCGATACACATTGGTGGTGTTCCTTATCTCAGATACCAGGTCTAAAGGCAGCCGATTCGAACAATAGCCGCAGTACGATGCCTTAAGGGCAACAACCAGCTGCGGATGTTTAAATTTATAGGCTTCAAAATGATCTCGTATTTTATCGCTACATGGGAATAGAAGCTTTTCTATTTCCTCTTCAAGATCTTCTCTGTCTGCAGTCAATACCGGATTTCTCTCTTGAAAAACCTGTACGGCTTCCCGGTGAGAACGGGTATACAATTCAATAAAATTCGCGTATCGAAGCTGGGCTTCCCTTTGACGATCTTGCTCTTCCAAACACTCTAGAAACTCTTCTTCTAAAGATTCAAGCTGCGCGGTCAAAGCATCGATTTGCTCTTGGGCAGAGTCTACGTCTACGATTTGACCGCTCTCGAGTAGGCTTTGTGTCCTTGTACGAATGCGTGTACTTTTCTCAATTTGTGCCTCTAGATCTTTCTCCCGCCGCTGAGCCGATTGTTCGGCCTCTAAGGCGCTTTGTTTTTTGTCTGTTTGCTCATCTCTTTTTGCTTTTTCCGCCTCTGCCTTGTCATGTAGACTTTTCAGCGTACGTAATATTTCGATGATCTTAACTTGCAGAGACCATGCTTGAGAGAGAGTCTTTTGTAGATTCAATCGCGATTCCAAGATTGAGGTGAAGAGTGGGCCCTCAAGGACTTGAACCTTGGACCTACCGATTATGAGTCGGGTGCTCTAACCAACTGAGCTAAGAGCCCACAGCGAATTCATATAGCGCGTAAACGATAAATATCAAAAATAATTTCAGAAAAACCGTCTCTATAAAGACCGTCAAAACATCCAAAACCGAACTATTCTATATAATGACGCAATCGTCGGGAACGCGATGGATGCCTCAATTTTCGGAGTGCCTTCGCCTCTATTTGGCGAATTCTCTCGCGAGTGACTTCAAATTCTATCCCCACTTCCTCGAGAGTACAGTCGTTTCCTTCTCCAATGCCGAAACGTCGTCGTAAAACTTTCTCTTCTCGTGGATTTAAGGTCGATAAGAGAGCCTCCGTATCTTCCCTCAGATTGAGTAAAAATACGGACTCGTCCGGTTTTAAGCTATCTTTGTCCTCGATAAAATCAGCGAGATATGTATCATCGTCATCACCAATACTCGCTTCTAGGCTGATCGGTTCTTTCGCAACCTTTTGGATCTTGCTCACCTTTGCCGGGGAGACTTCCATTCTATCTGCGACCTCTTCCACCGTTGGCTCACGACCGAGTTCTTGGGTTAATTGCCGCTGGATGCGTACCATAAGATTGATCGTCTCGATCATGTGAACGGGTACGCGAATCGTACGAGATTGATCTGCGATAGCGCGCGTAATCGCTTGTCGTATCCACCATGTTGCATAGGTAGAAAACTTATGTCCCCTTTGGTGTTCAAATTTTTCGACGGCCTTCATCAATCCAATGTTGCCTTCTTGGATTAGATCCAGGAAGTCTAAACCGCGGTTGGTATATTTCTTTGCAATGCTCACGACCAATCGTAAATTTGCCTCTATCATACGACATTTGGCTTTCTCAGAGAGCATCGTACCTCTTTTTACGGCTTTCGCTGCTTCTACAATGTCTTCTTGCGTCATTTTCAACTGCTTTTCAAGCTTGGCGATTTTACGTAACTCTCGTCGAATGCGAGAGTCGAATTCTATCCACTGCTCTACGGGAATTCCGGTTTTCTGAATGACTTCTTGACCACTAGAATTGGTCGCCCGACGTACTCTACGGATAAATCGCCGAATATCTTTTTTGTCTACACCCGCTTCTTTTGCTACCAAGCCAATATTTCGATCCCACTTTTGTAGCTTTACACTCGCAGATATTAATTCCTGACATGTGTCCCGAATTAAGATCTTAGGGATTTTAATCTTGGACAGATGGTTATACAGCTTTTCGATTTGGGCTCGTTCTTTTCCTTCAAAGAGATTCGCTTTGTCATCTAACTTTTCCTTGGAGCGCTCTTGACGTATCGCGTCCAACTGTATCAACTCGACCTCAAAGAAAGTCAAAGCGTTTTGATAAAAAGCCAATTCACTCTGCTGTTTGGCTGATACCAAACGTCCTGCAAGATCATACTTCTGTAAACGCTCATTCTCATCCGCTATGAGTTTGTGAAGAATCTTTATCGAATAAGGTGTCGTTGCGATCGTGCTGATGATCAGATGCATGCCTTCCGATATATCCTCTGCGACTTTTTTCTCATCTGCTCTTCCCAAGAGTTTCATACTTCCCATATTGCGTAAGTATGCACGTGTAGGATCATCCGAGTCGGAGTCAACCGTTGGCTTGAATTCCTTATTTACTTTCGGAACAGCATCGACAACTTTGATCTTCTGTTCTTCAAGCAGAAGCAGTAAATCGTCGAAAAGATCGGGAGAGATCCCGCTCGTCTCTAGTTCTTTTCCAAGCTTATCATAGCTAATATATCCAGTTTTTTTGGCGAGACGCAGGATTCTGCGAATTCTCGGCAGGGTTGGATCAAGAGGCATTACAATCTCCTTCGTGAGTTGTTTCTGATTCGGTACCATATTTAATTTTTCGCCTTTGTTCATCTATTTGAACACGCAATCGTTGTAATTCTTGAAGCAGGGTAAGATATTGATTGATATCGGTTTGAATATCTACCAGTGATAAATCGTGCTGCTTTTGACTAAGGGAGCGCTCCAGTGAGCCTAATTCCATTCGTAATAAAATCTGTTTTGTTGCAAACGTAACTTTCTCTGCCTCGTATAAATCGTTCAGCATAACCATTTCCAGAAGCAAACGCCTCATCTCTTCCTGAGCTTCCATATCTTTCAGTATATCGTTAATAGACACACCTTGCATTAGGCGGGCGAGTAAGAGCAGGATTTGAGGGTTCACAGATATCAAGGAAGGATTGAAATCATCGAGGAGAGGACGAACCTCTTCGGGGTGATGAATAGATAGCCAAATCAAGTCCCTCAATAGAATGGAGATGTGATTCCGTACTGGCGTTTTGCGTATCGCTTCTTGTTGGGAGCTGTTCTTGTCCAGTAATTCGCGAATTAGATTCTCGTTCACCGCAAGACGAGACGCAATTTCTGAAATAGATGCGTCACGCGTTACCCCTTTCATTTTCCGTAAGAAAGGCAAAAGTTCTTCGATCATTTGATTTTTGCCACTCGGTGACAAACCGTGCTTCTTGGCCAAAGATTTTATCTTAAGAACCAACATGGGCTCTGCGG
>JAYYRF010000791.1:0-7594 GCA_036127535.1 Myxococcota bacterium
CAGCGCCTTTCCCAATCCAATGGTCGGGGCGGTTTTGATCAGCGCACAGCAAGAAGTGATTGCTTCGGGTTGGCACGCTGCTCCGGGTTTGGCACACGCGGAAAGAGAAGCCCTTTTAAAAATTGATACGGCACCTGAGAATTCAACGCTCTACGTGACTTTGGAACCGTGTTGTACCTTTGGCCGAACGCCGCCGTGTACAAGCATTATACTTGAAAAGAAGATAAGACGTGTTGTCGTTGGTATGCTAGATCCGGATGTTCGCATGTCCGGAAAAGGTGTAGATGTTTTACGGGCAGCGGGCGTAGAGGTTTGTGTAGGTGTTTTGGAAAGCGAATGTCGTCTTCTCAATCGTCGTTATTTGGATATACGAAAGCAAAAACGACCCACCGTCGCGTTGAAGTCCGCATTCTCCCTCGATGGTCGGACAGCGAGCTCATTTGGTGAATCCAAATGGATTACCGGCGAACGAACCCGCCTGCAATCTCATGGTCTGCGAAGTATTTATGATGGTATTTTGATTGGTTCAGGCACGCTGTTGGCGGACGACCCATCTCTTAACTGCCGTATGGAAGGGGGTAGAGATCCAATTCCAATTGTTTTGGATACAAATCTTCGTTGTCCTACCTCCGCAAAGGTTTTGCACGCGGGACGGAAGCCGATTCTATGTTGTGGACAACAAGCGCCGAAACGCACGGAGATGGAGTCCTTTCGTATGGATTGCTCGTTGTCCAATGGACGGATAGACCTCGCTACACTGCTGCCGAGGCTGTATCAAAAAGGTATATACACTCTCTTGGTCGAAGGGGGGGCAACCGTAGCAAAAGCCTTTTTGGAGCAAGGCTTTGTCGACATACTGGAACTGTATGTCGGGAGCCAAATTATTGGTTCGGGCAAGAACTGGTGTGATTTGATTCCAAGACATCTTTCGGACGCGATTCGTTTTCGATTGCGAGGCGTCAACCAATTAGATTCAGATGTACATTTATCCTATTTGAGAGAAATCGGTGTTTAGTGGAATTGTTGAAGAATTGGGTGTAATCGAAGACCTGGAACCGATGGGTAATGGTTATCGGCTGAGTATCCGATCACCGTTTGTCGTATCCTACGAGGCAGGTGTTGGCCGTATCGATCGAGAACGCGTCGGACTGGGTGACTCCATTGCCATTAATGGGGTTTGCCTAACGGTGGATCAGTTACAGCCTCCGTCTCTTTTTTCCGTCGTTTGCGGTCAGGAAACCTGGAGCAAAACCAGTTTCTCATCCCTTCGCACTGGTCATCGCGTACATTTAGAGAGAGCGTTGCGCGTTGGCGATCGGCTCGATGGTCACCTGGTTCAAGGGCATGTAGATGGGCTTGCACGGGTTATCAGCAATAAAAAAGAAAGAGAAAGTTGGATTCTGTGGTTAACGATTCCCAGAGAGATATCTCGTTATTGTGCCGTAAAGGGTTCCCTAACCGTTGATGGGGTTTCCTTGACCATTAACGAGATCAACGGTCAAAATCTGCGGCTCAATATCGTTCCCTATACGGCAGAAGAAACCCTTTTATCCTCACGTAAAAGTGGTGAAGGGGTCAATATCGAGGTAGATGTAATCGCCAGATATGTAGAAAGATTAATTGGTGGAACAGACAATGGTCTAAGTTTTTCACGGCTGGAAGAACTCGGTTACCGCAGATGGTCGAAAGGAGATTAAAATGAAATTTGAGGTTATGGCACCCGATCCTAAGAGAAGAGTGGAGCTCGCATTAGAAGATATTCGAGCGGGAAAGATGGTTATCCTCGTCGACGATGAAGATCGAGAGAATGAAGGGGATTTGACCATGGCTGCGGACGCCGTTACACCCGAGGCGATCAATTTTATGGCAACCTACGGTAGAGGACTGATATGTTTGACTTTGACGGAGGATCGCGTTCAGCAATTGCAGTTGCCCATGATGGTCGCGAACAACCAAAGTCCATACCACACCGCTTTCACCGTCTCCATCGAAGCGCGAGAAGGGGTAAGCACCGGGATTAGCGCAAAGGATCGCGCACATACAATCCGTGTAGCCATAGAACCCACGACAGGTCCGTATGATATTGTCACCCCGGGACATATTTTCCCATTGCGTGCCCGTGACGGTGGTGTGTTAGTCCGGACGGGACAAACGGAAGGTTCTGTCGATCTCGCTCGCTTAGCGGGGCTCACACCCGCAGGGGTCATATGTGAGATTATGAACGAAGACGGCAGTATGGCGCGCTTACCTGACTTGATTCGTTTTGGCGAAAGACACAATATCCGAATTTTAGCGGTAGCCGATCTAATTCGCTGGCGTCTTCAGACGGAAAAGCAAGTGGAAAATATCGTGCAAACGAAGGTTCACATCAAGCCCTGGGGAGAGTTTGATCTTTTCTTATTCCGTTCCAAAACAGACAAAAGCCTTCACCTCTCTCTAACCAAAGGTGAATTTAATTCCGACGAACCCGTATTGGTTCGCGTACAGGCGTCGAAATCCGCGATTGATGTTTTTGGGTTCTCGTCCTCTGATAGTCGAGAGCAACTGGGGCTTTCTCTCGAAGCCATTGCCCGCGAGGGACGGGGTGCACTGCTATATCTAAACGTTTCCGGATCTTCCAATGAAGACATTCTATCCTCGCTATTGCGCCACCTCAATCTCGACGAAAACAGTGGGGTACAGAACGCAAAGGGTGATGGTAGTCTGCGAGAACTGGGTACCGGTGCCCAAATGCTCTTGATGCTTGGGATACGAAAAATGCGTTTGATGACCAACAACCCTCGAAAAATTGTAGGCTTAGAGGGCTTTGGTTTGGAGATTGTAGAACGAGTGCCCTTAACGGTTTCCGTCTCAGATGATAATAAAGAATTTCTCAGAAAAAAGATTTTAGATTTTGGCCACTTTCTATCTATTGAAGACTAAAAGGAGTTGATATGCCAAGAAGAGTATATGAAGGAGACTTGATTGCAAAAGGTGAATCGTTTGCCATTTTGGTTTCTCGTTGGAACGACTTGATTACAAGCCGCTTGTTAGAAGGGGCATTGGACAGCCTTCGTCGTCACGGAGTGAATGTTGAAGCCAATGTGGATGTGATTTGGGCGCCAGGTTCGTATGAATTACCTTTGGTGGCACAAAAGATAGCGAAAACCGGTCGATACGCAGCCGTAATTGTTTTGGCCTGCGTGATCAAAGGCGGTACACCCCATTTTGACTATATTGCCGCAGAAGTCACGAAAGGATTGGCCAATGTTGGACTACAGTTGGGATTACCAATTTCCTTCGGCGTATTGACAACCAATTCGATTGAGCAAGCCATTGAACGTGCCGGAACGAAAATGGGTAACAAAGGCTGTGAAGCCGCTTTGGCCGCTTTGGAAATGGTCAACCTCCTATCCGGGCTGGAAGACTAATGGCGAGCCGAAGCCGCGCGCGCGCCTTTGCGGTACAACTGCTATATGGTGCAGATGCTCGCACCGAAGCGTATGCCACTTCCCTCTTGCAATTGGAACGAACGCTTTTAGAAGACGACCCCATAGCGAATTTGAGCGCACCCCAAAGAGCCTATTTGGATCAGGTCTCCTATTTGGATGACTCATCTTTGTCCACGTTTCGAGCCAAGAAGGTATTTGATTATCATCGGGCTACGCTCAAGGAATCCTCCTTTCAATTGTGGGACTCTCAACTTGAGCTTCCGGAGGCGTGGCATCTTCGTTCGCAACTAGTCGTAAAAATGGCAGAAAGCTCGAATCGAATTACCTCAAAACCGACAGTCGGTGTAAAGCACTCGGGTAAGCCAAAAGAGCAGATCAAAGAATTCGATCGACTTCTGAGCTTAGGGGTTGATGCATCCGATGCCTATCAATTGGTGCTCCATCCCAAGAAGAGCCAGTTTTTCGAACATGCTCTACGACACGCTCAAACCGTCTTGGCAGAGGAAGAGGAGTACTTCTCTCCCAAAGTGATTGCGCATTGGATCGTAAACGAGCCTCATTTTTACTCTCTCCTCGATTTGGATATTGATGTGGAGGCACTGTTCGAGTGCCTTTGTTTAATCCAACAAGGATATGTAAGTGAAAGCGCAGGCCGTGAACTATTAAAACTCGTTCGAACGGAGTATGCCCCTGGTCGCTCAACGACCGACCTTTCGATATCGCTTATCGCAAAAAACGCAAAGCTTTGGAGCCCGCAACGAAAAATCAATGCACTCGAAAGAGAAGTAACCACCGAGATGATCAAAGAGATGCGTCCAGCAGAGCCAGCAGAGATAGAATATACCGATGGACTGATCGCGGGCATCCTCGAACACCTTTCCGATATCGATCGAAGAATACAGAGAGCTTCATCATCGTGGAAGCTTGAAAGGATGTCTTTGGTGGATCGAAATATAGTGCGGCTCGGGAGTTTTGAGCTTCTGCACCGACCATCCGTTCCTTCTAGAGTGATCATCAACGAGGCGATTTTATTGTCCAGGAAGTTCTCCGACACGGGGTATATCGTACAAAAAGATGTTCATGAAGCCGTATGGCGTCGCTCAAAGGGAGCGGTAACCCATGACAGTGCCAAGTTTGTAAATGGTGTATTGGACAAGATTGCCCGAGAGAGTGGAAGGGATGACCTCGTCAAAGCCCGTAAATAGTGCAATTACAATTGTATGTTCTATAATCGTTTTTTTCGGAATTATTTTGGAGCCTCGATTAGACGGCGTTCATTTATTTGGCTTTCGCATTCCTGATGTGTGTTCCTCCAAAGTTTTATTTGATTTGGAGTGTTTTGGTTGTGGCCTTACGAGAAGCGTATGCTTTACCGCCCACGGAGAGTTCGTACAAGCCTGGCAGATGCACATCTTGGGTATACCGATCTTCTTTCTTTGTCTATTGGGTTTGTTACAACAAGGATACCGATATTGGCGAATGCGAAAGTAGCGCTTATAATTGATTAGAAACTAAGGAGAACATATGGATCGCATAGATGTAACACCTGCAGCGGTTGAGAATATTAAACGATTACAAGATGAGTATGAAGCCTCGGGTTTTGGGCTCCGCTTTGGTCTTCGTGGCGGTGGATGCTCCGGATATAAATACGTATTGGAACTTGAATCAGACCCGGACGAGGGAGATTTAATCTTCGATGAAAGCGGTATTCGTGTGTTTGTCAATCCGGAACATATGGAGAAACTCAAGAATTCCGTTATTGGTTGGAAAGAAAGTTTGATGGAATCCGGATTTGATATCGATAATCCCCAAGCGAAAAGACCGTGCGGTTGCGGAGAGAGCGTTGACTTTTAGACCGATGCAAGTCGGAATTTTGTACTTGGACTGCGTTAAATGAACTGATTGGCATTCGGACTACTGTCTCGAATGCTTTTGCCGTCAAAGGAAATCCACTCCCCGTTCGGCAAGGATCGGTATACGATCATCTCTTGGCCACCAAAATCCTTTTCAACAAAGGCTGCGCTTTTCGACGGTTCAAATATAGCTCCACTGCTGGGATCGACCGACGCCTTTGGGTGCAAGTTTGGAATATCGAAGGGATTCTCCTCGGAGTTCAACGGAACCCACAACAAGGTACAACTATCGGCTTGTGGAATTCTGAGTACGGCATAGCTTTTGTCTTGGTGACTCAGCCCCCAAATTTGGTCTATGTCAGCATTAATTTCGAGTAAATCGTAGCCCTTTGCCGGCTCCTTTGTATTCAAAGAGGTGCCCAAATCGTAATAGCTCAACACCCCTTCTGTATCTAAAACGATGAGGGTGGGGCTTCGGTTTACAAAGCTAACCAGCTTTACGGAAGCGTTGGAAAGAGGTTGTGGAGAAGGAAGAGCGGGTTGACCATTGATGGTATTTAAAATCCGAATGTTTCCTTTGGGAGTGACCAAAGCAATCAGTTCTCCTCCGTTCGAGACGGAGAGTGCTCTTGGCCAAGCCAGTTGAAATGCTTTGCCTTTACTCAATTGCCACCAGTAGCATCCGCCCTTTGGGAGTTCAATGGCTACGGTGGTGCCGCCGATATGAACGCGTTCCGAATTGCTGCTCTCTGGAGGAGCTTGCATATGTTTTTTGCCTGAGGGGCTTTGAAGAACCAATATGGGTTGGTTTTGGGGTTTGACCACAACCAGATTACCGTCTCGATTGACAACAGCAGAATCGATGGGGGCTCCAATATCGAAATAATTGACGCGAGAGAAGTCCTTCCAAATTGCGATTGAAGTGTCGTGAATAGAAATTTTGTGTTGTCCAAATGCCTTGGCGCTGCTGACGGGGGGTACCCCCGTAAAAGAACCTTTGGCGTGCATCATACCATCGGAGCCACCGATCCAAACTCCCGCATTGTCCCAATAGGCAGAGTTGCTGGGGTTGGGGGTATGATGTTTGTACGATTCAACGAATTGTAGGCTAGGGAGGGCAAACTTGTGTACGCTACGGGTTGTGACCGTGGCGAGGAACCGTCCATCCGGGCTGGTCGCTATATCAACTATCTGACCTCCTTTGGTTGCAAAGCCGGCGATCAAGCGTCCGGTAGCGATTTCCAAAAGATAGAAGCCGCTGTAGCCGGCTGCGATGATTCCTGTTCCGTCCGTTGTAAAGCAAGCGTGCTGGCACGGTGTTTTTAGTCGATCGAGATAAAGATTTTGGTTTCGCCAAAGATCTATGAGGTTGGGTTGCCCATCGCTGGTAATCGCGAGGATTCGCTCTCCGCGCGCATCGAAATGTATGCTGGAACCCGAGAAGTTCTTCCATTGAAAGAGGCGCTCTTTTTTCTGTAAATCCCAAACCCTCAAGATGTTGTCTTGGGAAATAGAGGCCAAACGAGAGCCTTGTCGGTTGATGGCTACGCCCCGAAAGGCGCGACTGGTACCGGCGCGGCCATGACGTTCTTCGTAAAAGTGTTGTTGGCCATTGATGGTATCAAAAACGCCGATCGAACCGGATTCATCTCCGATGGCAATCATTTCTCCACCCTGTAGTATGTTTATGGAGCCCTGTACGGCTCCCTTCATCCGTATCGTTTGGCTGGTCGTCGTACCAACGCGGCGTATATTGACGACGCCCAGAGCATCAGCCGTTGCTACGGTTTGACTATAGGAATCATAGTCGGCTGCGGTAATGGGAGCATCGTGGGCTTGTGGGCAAAACTGATCGCTTAAAGATCTCATCTCATCTTCTGGAATAGGTGTATAGTTACAATGGGTATTTAATATCATATTCTTTTGGTGCAACGTGCTTCTGATAGAACTGACTTGGATTATTGTTGATCAGATTCCTCCTGATGCAGAGGATACACATTTTGACTTTACTGCGCATCGCGTTCTATCCCCTCTAATCAAGATGCTTCACTCACATCCCGCACTAAGAATCGGACTGGCTTTATCTCCTTCTCTGATTGACTACCTGATCGAGTACGATAAAGATTTACTCGATTCGATTCGTAGATTGGTAGACAAAGATCGTATAGAACTGCTAGCGGTTCTCATGACGCCACTCGAGACGCTTTCTCCGGAGATGGTTCGGTACCATTTGCAGCTCCATAAAACATACTATATGGACGTTTTTGACGTCGATATCAGCGGTGCAGTGTTGTGGGGTTTTGGCTGGTC
>JAYYRF010000792.1:0-9045 GCA_036127535.1 Myxococcota bacterium
TCCTGTAAACTTGAATGAGATGGGCCACATCAACATGCGTATATCGTTGTGTTGTGGACAGAGAACTGTGACCCAGTTGCTCTTGTATACTTCTTAGATCCGCGCCAGCACTCAGCAGATGGGTGGCGCAACTGTGGCGAAGTGCGTGCGGGTGTAGATCTCGAATTTCGTTCTCAACCCCAGAATCTTTACATATCTGCCAAATAGATCGTGTGGAAAGCCGACCTCCATTCCGATTTTTAAATAGGGCATCGTTTTTTATCGGGAGCTTTTGAGATACGGACAACCAATTTTCGAGCGCCTTCTTTGCGGGTGGCCCAAAAGGAGAGAGACGTTCTTTATTCCCTTTACCGAGAACTCGTACCAGTCGCTCGTCCAAGTCGACATCTTTCACATTGAGAGCCGATGCCTCTCCTACACGAAGTCCTGCACCGTACAGTAACTCTAGAATGGCTTTGTTTCGAATGGCAAACAAACCGTTTTGAGACGGGTTTTCTACGACATTGCTCGCTTGATCTACATCCAAAAACTTCGGCGTTTTTTTGGGAATCCGAGGGCGGACTATGTTGGCAAAGGGATTTTTTTGGATGTGATCATTCTTGATTAACCACTGAAAGAATTTGTTCAAAGACGAAAGACGGCGATTAATCGTGGAGGGAGCGGGCGCTTTTTTCTTTTTTTCCGCCAGCCAAGATCGGACATCGTATTTATCTACCTCGGTAACTTTTCGGTCTTCTACTGAAAGATATTGCAGAAACTGATTGATATCGGAACGATACGCTCTCAAGGTATGCTCGGATATTCCTTTCTCAATTTTCAGATGGTTGAGCCATTTGTTTGCATAAGTATTCATAGGAATTGCTTGTCCATTTTTTGATTCTATTTTGTTTGGATATTGGCGTTCTACAAAAGAATGTCCTTGCACATTGTAGCATTATGCTGTATGAAAATAGCCCATAATCTATAAGCAGTTATAAACTTAGAAGTTCAGAGGCAAAGGTATGAGCAAAGCGCTGGTTATTGTAGAGTCCCCTGCAAAAGCGAAAACAATATCAAAATTTTTAGGCAGCGATTACATTGTAGAAGCTTCCATCGGTCATATTCGAGACCTCCCGCGGAATGCTTCCGAAATACCCGAGAAAGTAAAAAAAGAAGATTGGTCCAAAGTGGGCGTCAATGTAGAAAAAAACTTCGAGCCTCTCTATGTAATTCCTTCTGAGAAAAAAGAGCAGGTTAAAAAGCTCAGAGCGGCGCTCACAAAGGTAGAGACTCTCTACCTCGCTACGGATGAGGATCGAGAAGGGGAAAGCATTTCATGGCACCTCGCAGAAGTACTGAAGCCAAAGGTTCCTGTGCATCGTCTCGTCTTTCACGAGATTACGCAAAGCGCGATCAATAAGGCGTTGCAAAATGTGCGAAAGATTAACAGTAATTTGGTACAAGCACAAGAGACGCGACGCGTCGTCGATAGATTGTATGGTTATGAAGTATCCCCACTCTTGTGGAAAAAACTTCACAAACGTAAACTAAGTGCGGGTCGAGTTCAATCGGTGGCGCTGCGTTTGGTTGTAGAACGAGAACGAGAGCGTAAGGCCTTCATATCTGCGGGTTGGTGGAGCTTAAGTACGGATTTAAACCACAAAAATGGCATTTTTCAAGCAAATCTAGTCAGTTGGGACGGCAAAAAAATTGCGACGGGTGCCCACTTTAACAGTAAGGGGCAACTAAAAAACAAAGGCTTCTTGGTGTTAGACGAAAAGCGCGTCACCGAGATCGAAGAGGAAATACAGAACAAATCCGCTCGGGTGGTCTCTTTGGAAACCAAGAATTTTACTGAGAGACCCTACGCTCCTTTTATTACCAGTACCCTGCAACAAGAATCAATTCGTAAATTCCGTTGGACGGCAAAGCAGACCATGAGCGTTGCGCAAAGATTGTATGAAAGCGGTTGGATTACCTATATGAGAACGGATTCGTATTCTCTTTCCTCCCAAGCAGTACAGGCTTCTCGTAATCTCATACAGCAAAAGTATGGTGCTTCGTACTTGCCGAAGACAGCGCGCGTATTTAAAAAATCCTCCAAAAATGCACAAGAAGCGCACGAGGCGATTCGACCTGCAGGAGAGAGCTTTAAAAGTATTGAGGATGCCCAGCGTATGTTGGACTCTCAAGAGGCACGACTGTATGAGTTGATTTGGAAACGAACCATTGCATCGCAAATGGAAAATGCGAAAGGGCAGACGGTTCGCGGCCTCTTTGAAGTAGAAAAAGGCGTTTTTAGCGCGAGTGGAAAAAGTTATACCTTCGACGGTTTTCGCCGGGTTTACATCGAAGGTGCAGTGTCTCCGGTCACCTCGTCCAAGATTTTGCCGGTCATGGAAAAAGGAGACTCTCTATCTCTATCTTCCCTTAAGAAAGAGGGGCACAACACCAGACCACCAGCTCGTTACAACGAAGCGTCTTTGGTCAAGTCTCTCGAGGATAAAGGAATCGGACGCCCATCTACCTATGCAAGTATTATCGGAACGATTATCGGCAGAGGATACATCTTCAAAAAATCACAGGCACTCATACCAACATTTACCGCCTTTGTGGTCATATCCTTGCTCGAGCGTCATTTGGATTGGTTGGTCGATTATGCATTTACTGCTAGAATGGAGGCGACCTTAGATAAAATCGCACACGGAGATGAAGAGCAGTTGGCGTGTTTGAAGCGGTTTTACTTGGGTGCAGAAGGTTTAAAAAAGACCCTTTCTCATGCGGAAGAAACCATATCTCCTAACAATGTAGGTATAGCATTGGGAGAAACCGAAAAAGGGGAAACCGTTGAAATTCGATGTGGAAAATATGGGGAATACGTTCAATTGGGTGAACTATATGCTTCGATTCCAGAACAACTTCCGCCGGACGAATTGAGTTTGGAAAAGGCGATGGAATTGATTGCCGAAAAGCAGAAAGGACCGACTGTACTCGGTGAAGATCCAAAGACAGGAAAGCAAGTCTTCTTAATTTCTGGCCCGTATGGTTATTACGTCCAACTGGGTGAGCCAGAAGAGGTACCAAAGAAACGAGGGAAAGGAACCAGAACCATTAATCCAAAGCGAGTTTCTCTTTTATCTACCATGTCTCCGGATACCATGGATCTCGGTGTTGCGCTACGGTTGTTGGAGTTGCCCAAGGTGTTGGGAACCGTCGAAGAAAACGGAGAGACCATTTCTGTTTTGGCCGCCACAGGGCCGTATGGACCCTATTTGAAGAAAGGAAAGCAGAATGTTTCACTCCCAAAAGGGATATCCTTATTGGACATATCTTTGGCCGAGGCTTTGGATATTTTTCAGAAAAAGGCGCCCAAAACAATTTCTTTGGGGGAGCATGAAGGGATAGAAGTTTGGTTGAAAAGCGGCCGATATGGTCCCTATATTAGCGACGGAAAGACAAACGCTCCGATCCCCAAAAGCGTAGACGCCGACAGCTTAGATTTAGCGGCCGCGGTCGCCTTGCTGGAAGCCAAAAAGGCGAAAGGACCGAGTCGCAGAAAAACAGCCGCTAAAAAGAAAGTTTCCGCGAAAAAGACAACCGCAAAGAAGACAACTGCAAAGAAAAAAGCTCCGGTGAAGAAAAAGGCGCCCGCGAAGAAGGCAACCGCGAAGAAGTCCAAAAAAAGCTAAGAAAAAAGCAAATTCCAGTCTGCTTTCAAGTATCGCTGTACGCGCTTTGGCAATGTTTCCTTTTCATGGAACAACATCTCTGCCGTACATCGTTTGACTTCATCCAGTTCAATATTTCCGCTATGATTTCGGAGGTGAAGCAACTGCTGGTAGAGTTGTTGCAGGCTTTTGCTGTCCAAGTAGCCCAAGTTGCTCAGCAGGTCTAAGAATTGTTGTGCTTCTTTGGTCAATTGTAGATGTACGGGTGGTTTTAAATCCATTGATAATATCCATTGGAGAGCGTTTTGATTTGACCATCGATGACTTTTTTCATGAGGATGCGAAGCGCTTGTGTTTCATTTAAATTTAGTTTTTGGGCAAATTCAGATACATTAAATATCTCTTTTTCTGTGTAAGAGATGCCCAAATGGAATGCAAATTGTTTCAGGTTACAAAGAGGACGTGCACCGGCTTGAATGAGGTTGAGACATCCAGCTCCGGTGTTCTGTAAAGGAGAGCACGGTACGGCCCAAAGAGATTGTCCGGCTTCCAAAGCGAATTGTGCGGTATGCAGGGCTCCAGATTTGGGAGGTGCTTCGACAATAACAATCTCCTCTGCCAGCCAAGCGATGAGTCGGTTTCTCCGTATAAATCGCCATTTGCGCGGTGGATGGTGGGGTAAAAATTCCGAGAGGATTAAACCATTCTGTTCCAATATCGTTTGGGTTAATGTTTGAATTTGGGGCGAGGTAATGGATGAGAACCCACACGGTAGGATACCAATTGTCTTGGACAAAGATGACAGGTGAACCGTTTTATCTATGCCATACGCAAGACCACTTATCGTACACAAACCGGCTTGGTTGATCACAGAAGCGATTTGACGTGCCATGTTACGGCCGTTTTGGGTGCATTTACGCGTACCGACGATCCCAATCACTCTTTCGGTCAAGAGCGATAGATTCCCTCGGTAAAATAAGACGGGCGGCGCTTTGGGTTGTCGCTTTAAAAAGGAAGGGTAATTGGGGTTGTTCCATGTAATGAATGGAGTTGGCGAAGGGAGATCGTTCTCAGCTTGCAGGAAGTTGATAAGAGATTCTTCGGGTATGTTCGTATCGGTATCCATTAAAGAAGAGACATCGATTTCGCGAAGCATTGCGCTGTGCCAAATGGATGGCAACATATGTATTTTTGGGTTCTGCATGATTATACTCAGGTGCAGATCCATATCCAAGCTCTAAGGTACTAGTCACGTATAACAGGCTGTCCAGTAAAAGAGACGGTGCTAGTCAATACTCTGCGAGAGGGTGTCTCCAATGTCAATGGAGCGTCTTGCATCCGTAATTATAATGGCAGATGTATCGGTTCCGACACGAACAACCATCACGCGACCAATAACGGTGGCCGGTATCGTGGGATCGTCTTTTGCGCCCCGAATATAGTCATCGCGTCGTTTGGTAACGTAGTATGTGTCTCCAAACTTGACGCCATCGGCTTCGCCCTTGTCGATAAAGAGGGTGTGGCGCGTTGTATGGAGACTGTGAAGATCTCCGAGGGCGGCGATGATCGTCGCTTGGCCTTCTCCATCCGGCACATCGACCTCTTCTTGGATGATGACGGGAATAATCTCAAGTTCTTCGTTTTTATCGAGATCTCCGACAAAATCACCCCGTTCAATCTCCTCCCACGACTTGCGTACCTGCACCGTGATGTAGTCGCCAATTTCAGGTGTATATACAACTTGGGCTTCTCCAACCACTTTGTACATGGCACCATAGTTCGAGAAGAAGTTGGATGGATCTCGAACGCGATCTTTGATCTTGCGAAAGATACTGACGACGTCACCGCACTCATATGCGCGCGAACCGTTGGTTTTAATGTATAGGAGATCCTTATCGACGAGCATAGAGTGATTGTGGGGGGATTTTTCAACGACCCCAAAAACTTCGATTTGATTTGGATCTTTGATGAATCCGGTAACGGTAAAGGTACCGACATCTTGTTGAAAGTCGAAGCGTACGTCAGGACCGCACGTGCTTTCGGTTTTTTCAAAGGTTGTGCCGGTTACGGTATAATTTTCTTCTTGTGTTTGTAGATCCACGTTTGGTGGTTCTACGTCTGAGCCCATTGTAAATACGATACGGTTTCCGGGATAGATCCAGTGCGGATTGGTGATGTATTCATTGAAAGACCACAGACTCGGCCATTGTTCTGAGGAACGGTAAAACTTGTTTGCGATATCCCATAACGTATCTCCTTGCTGGATAATATATACGTTGTCTTCTGTCTGATCGCTTGTGTTGTCAACACCCAAGGTTCCTTGTTGCGCGTGTGCAAAAGACATGGAAAAATGAAGGAGTATTGAGAATAAAGACATAATTTCTCCGTAGCATACTTTGCTAATATTGCCTATGTTTCAGCGTCTTGTCAAGACTTTTCAGACCCTTGCTTGGCAAAATTATGCGATTTGATCGTTCATACACGATTATTTTTGTGGGTTTGAGAGGAGAATATTGCCAAAAAGGCGAACCTCTCGGAATTCATTTCCCTTTTGAGAGTGTTCTGCTTTGATAGTAGAATGAGACTGTCGAAGCGATCCGTATCAAGGGGCTTTTCGGATAATATAGTCGTTTCCACCAAGTTGTGCGCTGAGATTTTTTTTGCCTTTTTCAGCTAAGCTTTTGCTATTATAGCCACCTACACGGACTCGGTACCAATTTTTATTGTTGATAAGCGCAACGATGTAATAGGCTTCAATATTTTTTTCTGATAGCATCGCAATGCTCTCTTCTGCCTCTTCCAATGATGGAAAGCTACCCACTTGAACAGACCAACCAGAGCTGGGAAGCTTTAATTTGGTGATTTCCGGCTCGGGGGGATTTTCGTTCTCGTCCGCCCTAATTTGGGTTTTGTCTAGCAGTTCGCTGTTGGAGCCAAGTCCTAGGGGAAGTTTTTGTGCTTCGATCTCTTGTGGAAAGACGTAGTCCTTCAAGCGAATGTCGCTGTCGGCATTCTCAATCTGTCGAATCAGTTCCTCTAAACTTGCTTGTTCATCTAGATGTGGCAAAAGAGGCGGTGAGACAGGTTCGGACGCTTGGGATGGATTTTGCGCGGCTCCCGCCTTGTATCCGAGTGCAAAGGTACTTACAGCAATTGCCAATGTAATAATGCTAAGCGCAGAAATTTGAGAGCGCGTAAATTCGTGCGCGCGTTTCGACTTTTTAGAAGGCATTGAGGTCTCGAGAAGATGAAAAGGGGAGAAGTTGCTGGAAGGAGTCGTCGATACGCCCATCTATGATAGATGCGATATCTCGAAAAGACTTTTGAAGAATAGACTCTATCTGAAGAGTATCATTAGATATGATACATATACCCAAAATAGATCGCTTAATATTTTCTAAATGACCGACTTCAGCGATGGATATATTATGATTTTTTGAGAGTCGAGTTTTGACTTTTGAAAGCTCTTTTCGCTTGTTTTTAAGATTCCGAGATCCTGGAAACGACAAATGGAGTCGAAGAACACCGATCCAAATTTTTTCGTCGGGTGCCGGAAAGTATGAGGGAAGCATATGTTTTGTGGAGATCCGTTTTTAGATGATCGCTTTGTCTTCAAAGGAGTACGATTCGATTATATCGAGGGGCTTTATGTCATTAAAGCCTTCCAAGATGATACCGCAATCTTTTCCTTTTTCTACTTCCCGCACATTGTCTTTGAAGCGTCGTAGGGAACCGATTTTACCATCCCATATAACAATACTGTTTCGAAGAAGACGAATCCCATACTTTTTGTTGAGTTTTCCTTCCGTGACAACAGAACCAGCGACGGTTCCAAATTTGGTGTGGAAGATTTCTCGGATTTCGGCCAAGCCTTGTACGACTTCCTCTTTCTCCGGAGAGAGAAGACCTTTTAGTGCTTTTTGTATGTCTTCAATCGCTTCGTAGATTACTTTGTAGGTCTTTACATCGACACTTAGTTCGTTGATCGCCTTTCGTGCTTTGGAGTCGGGTCGGATATTAAATCCGATTACAATACCGCCATACGTATGCGCTAAACCGATGTCTCCTTCCGTGATAGCACCGACGGCTGCGTGAAGAACTTTGATTTCGGTTCCTTCGATGTTAATTTTTTCCAATGAGCCTCGGATCGCTTCTAACGTTCCTCCTACATCGGTCTTTACGATCAGATTTAATGTAAGGACTTCGCCTTGCTCTTGATGCATTAACAAATCTTCTAGCGTAAGCTTCTTGGGTTTGCTCGCTGATTTCTTCTTCTCTTCTTCGATGCGAAGATCGACCAAAGCCCGTGCATCTTTATCGTTCTTAACAACGGTAAAGTCATCTCCGGCAATCGGTGTCTCTTGCAGACCAATGATCTCAACTGGCATAGAGGGCAACGCTTCTTTAATCTTTTTCCCGTTGTAGTCGGTCATTGCTCGGACGCGTCCCCATACCTTTCCGAGAACCAGGCTATCCCCTCTTTTTAGCTTACCTTGCTTGATAATTACGGTCGCAACGGGGCCTTTGCCTTTGTCCAGTCGAGCTTCGAGAACGGTTCCTTGCGCGTGACTGTCTGCGGGAGCGACGTACTCACCCATTTCTGCGGTGAGTAAGATGCTTTCGAGCAGTTCGTCAATCCCTTCGCCTTTTAGTGCGGATATCTCGACGAAAATCGTGTCTCCACCGTACTCTTCAGGGATGAGCTCCAGGTTCATTAATTCTTGTTTGACCTTCTCCGGATTTGCACCGGGCTTGTCGCATTTGTTGATCGCTACGATAATATCTACACCGGCCGCTTTCGCGTGGCTGAGCGCTTCTTTTGTTTGCGGCATAACCCCATCATCAGCGGCAACGACCAAAACGACAATGTCGGTTACTTGTGCTCCGCTGGATCGCATCGCAGTAAATGCTTCGTGACCCGGTGTATCGATGAAGGTGATTTTTTCACCGTTCTTTTGGACCTGGTATGCGGAGAGGTGTTGCGTGATGCCGCCGGCTTCGCCCGACGCGACGTTGGCTTTGCGAATGGTATCCAAAAGTGTTGTCTTACCATGGTCGACGTGTCCCATAATGGTGACAACGGATGGTCTTGGATCTCCTTCCAACTCTTCTTTGGTCTCTTCTTTGATCAGAAAGTCTTTTTCGTTGGTACTGTTGTCAATGACTTCGTACTCAAACATCTCTGCGACCATTTGGGCGGTATCAAAATCGATCGTATCGTTTTGGGTGCACATCATGTCAAAGGATATAAGCTTTTTGATGACTTCACCGGATTTGACGCTCATTTGGTGTGCCAAATCACCGACGGTGATTTGACTGTCGATAAAGATTCTACGCTTGAGCGCCTTCGGTTTCGGAGAGGCTTTCTTTTTGCCTCCCTTCGAGCGACGAACCCTTC
>JAYYRF010000793.1:0-22137 GCA_036127535.1 Myxococcota bacterium
GAATGAAGGTCGCAACAGAGCTGGCATCCAGAGGAGTCATGGGTCGTTTTGCAACGGACTTTGTTTCCGTACCCACCGAGAATGGTTTTGAACACTATGCAATTGAAGTGAATCTCAGAAAGGGAGGAACCACTCACCCCTTCCTAACGCTTCGATTTCTCACAGATGGCAAATACAATCAAGAGACGGGAGAATTTTACGCACAAGATGATCAACCCAAGTGCTACTTTGCCTCCGATACGCTGCAGTCAGAGAACTACAAAGGGCTTTTACCGGAAGATCTCTTTGATATTTCCGTTTATCACGACCTATACTTTCATGCGAACAGTGAACGAGGGACTGTATATCACCTTTTGGGAGCCCTCAGCGAATTTGGAAAACTCGGTATGGTCTGTATCGGGGATAATATCCAGCAATCCGTATTTCTGTACAACAAAGCAAAAGGCGTGCTGGATCAAGAGACCCAAAAACGACGGCGCAGCTGAAACACAATGATTTTTGTGAAACCTACAGACCAAGGTTAAAAAACCCGATATAGGTATAAACAAGATCCCTTATTGAAATGGAGAAATTCCATATGCGATATGCACTCATTTTCTTACCCGTCTTCTTTGGTTGCTCTTCCGATAACCAACTCAGACTACAAAGCAGACAGATCCAAACGAGTCACAGCACATACGATGCCGGCATTCTTTCCGTTGGTGACCGAAAGACCTTCCCCATCACTCTGCAAAGCATTGGACCGGGTCCCGTTAGTGTCTTCGATGTTCTATCTGCGGATGAAGACCATTTCGTCATCTTGAATTCTTGGAAAAATTTGGACATCGATAACGATGGTTCTAACGACATGCTGCAAATTGGTTCAGGCTCCACGGACTATCCAACCGAAAAAGTTGTACAGATCAACTTTCGCCCGGAAGAGGAACGTGCCTACAAATCACGCGTTACGATTTATTCCGATGACTCAACGGCATCAGAACTCACGGAAGACGGGTACAGTATCTTCCGAAGTAGCGTTCGTGGTATTGGTTCCAATCCATGTGCAGAAGTCTACCCTTCCTTCTTCGACTTCGGAAAAAAGCCTGCCGGTGGTACCTTCTTATCCAACATCACAATACACAATTGCGGAAATGCACCGCTAACCATATCCAGTTTTGACTTCATCGGCTCAACATCCTTTTATTCGGCGACCGCCACACCCATCTACATCTTGAACGGAGAAAGCACCAACGTCCAAATCGCTTGGATACCCGCTGCGGCCCAAGACCCTATCTACCGAGAACAAAACGAAGACAAGGTGACCGTTTCGATGATCACCAATGTACCCGGCTTTACGGAAACCATCGAGATTATCGGAAACAGCTGTACAGACTCCGTAGACGAGATTTGGGATGCCGACGGAGATTTTTGGACTGTTTGTGGCGGCGACTGTGACGATGGAAATCCCAATATACACCCGGGTGCCTCTGAGTCCAACAACAACAGAGACGACAACTGTAACGACTTGGTCGACGAGCTTACCGACAGCACGGCCGATGAAGACGGAGACGGCCAAAGCGGTATAGACGGGGACTGCGACGACTTCGACGCTAGCGTAAATACTTTTGCCGCCGAACAGCCCAACGAAATCGACGATGACTGCGATGGAGTGATTGATAACAACACGATAAACTACGACGACGATGGTGACGGATACTCCGAACGAGAAGGAGATTGCAACGATAACAACAGCGCAATTCTACCCATGGCAGAGGAAGTCGAGAACGGCTTAGACGACAATTGTAACGGGAACGTAGATGAAGGCTCGAATACCTTCGACGACGACAATGACGGATACTCCGAAGATGAAGGGGATTGCGACGATAACAATCTCTGGGTTTACCCCGATGCAATTGAAGATTGCGACAACGCAGACAATGACTGTGACGGCCTCATCGACGAGGGTCCTGAAGAAGAAGACTTGGGAGCCTGCGTATACACCATCGAATACAACGATTCTGATGAAAGAAGCGTACAAAGCAATGACGGCTGTGCAACAACCCGGTCTCCGAAGTCTTGGATTTCATTCCTCTTTCTCTTTATGCTCATCAGACGAAGACTCAAAAGCGAGTAGAATCATTCGTGCAAGACAAACCTGAAAACCGCGTCATTTGGCTATTTGTCGCCTTAGGCCTCCTCTTTATTGTTGTTCTCTCAATCCAAGATTTGCTGCATTCGCCCATATCTTGGACAGAGGCAAAGCAAAAAATAGAAAGCGGGCAAGTTGAATCTGTGGAGATAGATTCGCATTTGGTTCGGCTACGCCTCAAGGAAAGCGATACCGAACTAAGAACCGACATGTTGGAGACGGTATTTATCGAGCAAGACGAAAGTTTCTTCCCCTTGCTGGATAAGAATCAAGTCACCGTAAAAGCCGTCGGCCCCTCAAATTGTGAAGAGGGTAGCTCTTGGCTGTTTACTTTCTTCCTTATCGGTCTCATCGTATACATGGTTATTCGTATGCAGCGTACGGGTTCGTCCAATCCATTTGCCCGCTCCAAAGCGTCGCTCGCTTCGCCGGAGTCGTCGACCATACGTTTTACCGACGTAGCCGGCATAGATGAAGCACGAGAGGAATTAGAGGAACTCGTCGCCATTCTCAAGCAGCCACAGCGCTTTCGCACGCTCGGTGGAAGAATGCCCAAAGGAGTTTTGCTCGTAGGACCGCCGGGCACTGGAAAAACGCTTCTTGCAAAAGCGGTAGCCGGTGAAGCAGACGTACCTTTTTTTCACACCTCCGGTTCTGATTTCGTAGAGATTTATGTCGGTGTTGGTGCCGCCCGCGTGCGCGATTTGTTTGAGCAAGCCAAGAAAAAAGCCCCCTGCATCATCTTTATTGATGAATTTGATGCCATTGCCAAGTCGCGATCGAGTCGAAATTTAAATGGAAATGACGAAAGAGAACAAACGCTCAATCAGCTACTCGTCGCCATGGACGGATTCGATTCCCAACAGGGCATCATTGTCATCGCCGCGACCAACCGCCCAGACTCCTTGGACTCGGCTGTAACGCGCCCTGGACGCTTCGATCGGCAGGTACACGTTCAGCTTCCAGACATCAAAGGTCGTCGCGCCATTTTGGAGATTCACGCCAAAAATATTCAACTCGATGACGAGATCAACCTCGATATGATTGCGCGCCTTACGCCCGGATTTTCCGGAGCAGACCTCGCCAATATACTGAACGAAGCCGCATTGCTCACCATCCGAAAAGCGCGTGAAAAGATTGGATTGGTCGAAATAGAAGAAGCGATCGAAAGAAGCATTGCCGGTCTCGCGCACAAGAATCGCCATATCAACGAAGATGAGCGAAGACGGATTGCATTTCATGAAGGTGGGCATGCGTTGTGTGCAGCCGCTCTGCCCGTTGCTGACCCTGTACAAAAAATTAGCATTATTCCCCGAGGAAGAGGTGCGCTGGGCTACACCATGCAAAATCCGGAACAAGATCAAAACCTCTACACACACAAGCAGCTTTACAGTAAAATCGTAATTCTATTTGGTGGTCGGGCAGCGGAAGAGCACCTTTTTTCGGACTATACAACCGGTGCAGCAGACGATCTCCGGAGAGCCAGCGACATCGCCCGGCAAATGATCCGACGATATGGTATGAGCGAAGCACTTGGACCCATGTCCTTCGAGAGAGATGAGAATCGTTTCGTTCAGGAACTGAGCCCGTCCTTGATCTCGTTGCTGGATCAAGAGGAGTCAAAAATTCTCAAGGAAGCATATCATCATGCAAGCAGCATTATACAGCAAAACGAAGATCTTCTTCGCTCTTTGGGACAGCAGTTACTTGAAGAGGAAACGTTGAGCGGGGACAAGCTCGATGAACTATTGTCTCGGACGCAAGAGTACCGTATTTGAGGTGCTCATTTCGGAAACCTGCGGTTCAAAGGACTCTTCCACAGGGACGTCTAATGTTGGTTCGGGAGGGAGAAGAGAAATGCAATCTCGTAAGTGCTCGGACAATGTCTCAACATATGCATGCTCTCTTTTTTGAGATTTGCTTGGTGCATAGCGCAAACGATGCAGTACCCATCCAATTTGATGCTCAGCCATGAGAGCCTGGCTATGATGTTCATGCCGTAGAAATTCAAGTGTGGGCATCAAAGTTTGATGCAGGGCAATCAAACGATGCTGTGCATTCCGCCTTTGATTTTCTAACCAAAGCTCTAGGATCTCCTTTTCTGCACGCTCTAATTCGGCCAAGAGTTCTTCTTGGGCAAAACCAACCACCACAGGCTCATCTTCAAGCACCTGCAAGGGGGCATAACGAACAAAAGCCAAAGCCCCTGAAAGAACGAATATAGCGATACCGACGAAGCGTTTCATTTCAATCTCTATTGACAAGACAACACTTACTAGTATCCCACAAAAACTAAGTTCTGCAAGAAAAGAATTTTAATATTATTGGAAAAAAGAGACTTCACGAATCTCTTGTTGCGAATAAGACATAAACAACCTTTCAACAGATTCAAAAATCCAAGATGTACCCACCAAGGAAAACCCCATGAAACATGAACAATTCACTATAAAAGCTCGAGAAGCGATTGCCGAGGCACAACGATTGGCCGGAGAAAAAGGGAATCCCGAAATCCGTCCCCATCATCTTTTGTTTACCTTGCTCGATCAAAAAAAGGGTGTCGTCGAAAATCTGATCCGCCAAACGGGTGTGGATTTTAATCAATTCAAGCGAGAGGCTGCTACATTGGTCGCTGAACTACCATCGGCACAAGGAGGTCGATCTCGTACATCGCGGGCCTTTGATGATACCATGTCCAAAGCCAAAATTATTTCGAATGGCCTCAATGACAGTCACATTGCGAGCGAAGTTCTCTTTCTCGCAATCGAACAGGTCATCGATAAACCGCGTCAGCTCATGCATGACTTCGGCCTCACGAAAACCCGCCTTGAACAAGCTTTGGAACTCATTCGGAGAGGAAGGAATGTAGAAGGAGAAAGTGCAGAATCAAACTACGAAGCACTTGAGAAATACACAAGAGACCTAACGAAAGACGCTCTAGATGGTAACATCGATCCGATTATCGGTCGCGACGACGAGATTCGCCGCACACTTCAAGTTCTTTCTCGACGCACCAAAAATAATCCCGTGCTCATGGGGGAACCTGGCGTGGGTAAAACGGCCATCGTAGAGGGTATCGCTACCCGTATCGCCATGGGAGATGTACCCGAAAGTCTTCAAGATAAGAAAGTTCTCTCTCTCGATCTCGCGGCTCTTCTCGCGGGAGCCAAATACCGCGGAGAATTTGAGGAGCGACTAAAGTCGGTTCTGAATGAGATCGAAAATAGCAATGGCGAGATCATCTTGTTTATCGATGAGCTTCATACGATGGTTGGTGCCGGTAAGACGGAAGGCTCTATGGATGCGGGTAATATGCTCAAACCAGCACTCGCTCGGGGCGAACTTCGCTGTATCGGTGCAACCACTCTGGATGAATACCGAAAGCACATCGAAAAAGACAAGGCACTGGAACGACGCTTTCAGCCGGTTTTCATCGATGAACCGTCCGTCGAAGACACCATTGGTATCCTTCGTGGTATCAAAGAAAAATATGAAGTGCACCATAACATTCGGATCATGGACGATGCGATCATTGCAGCAGCGGTGATGTCCAACCGCTACATATCAGATCGACAACTTCCGGATAAAGCCATCGACCTTGTCGATGAAGCGGCTAGCCGTCTGAAAATGGAAATCGAATCCTTACCGCAACCCATCGACAAGCTCCAAAGAACGATCAATGCCAAAAAAGTAGAGGTACAAGCTTTGGGCAGAGAAACCGATAAGGCAACGCTCGAACGCGCCGAAGCGATGAAGGAAGATATCGCCAATATGGAACAAGAATGCCGCGAGCTTATGTCTCGTTGGCAAGCGGAGAAGCAAGCTCTCGAAGGAATCTCATCCATAAAAGAGAAATTGGAAGAGCTCAACCGACAGTACGAAATTGCGACACGTCATGGAGATTATGCCGGAGCCTCGGAGCTGATGTACGGACAAATTCCGAAATTAAAAGAGGACCTGGAGTCCAAGAGAGAGATGCTCTCGGAGCTTCAACAAGACGATGGTGGTATGCTTCGCGAAGAGGTAACCGAAAATGATATCGCGACGGTTGTTTCAAACTGGACGGGTATTCCCGTCACCAAATTACAACAATCCGAACAGGAAAAACTGGCGCGGATGGAAGACAACCTGCACCAACGCGTCATTGGACAACACGAAGCCGTTGTCGCCGTATCAGATGCTGTGCGTCGCTCCCGTGCGGGTCTACAAGATCCCAATCGTCCCATCGGCTCGTTTATATTCCTCGGCCCAACCGGTGTGGGTAAAACCGAGCTGGCCAAAGCACTCGCATCCTTTCTATTCGATGATGAGACCAACATCGTTCGCATCGACATGTCCGAATACATGGAAAAGCACTCTGTTGCTCGATTGATCGGAGCACCTCCAGGCTATGTCGGATACGACGAAGGGGGACAGCTGACCGAGGCCGTTCGCAGGCGCCCCTATTCGGTTGTTCTCTTAGATGAAATCGAAAAAGCGCACAACGACGTATTCAACATCTTACTGCAGGTTCTCGACGATGGCCGCCTAACCGATTCGAAGGGTCGCACCGTCGATTTTCGAAATACCGTTATGATTCTCACATCGAACGTCGGCGCCCATAAAATCATGGATGCCGGTGGTGACGCGAAAAAAGCCGAAGCAGACGTTCAAGCAGCTCTTCGAAGAAAGTTCCGGCCGGAATTCCTCAACCGGAGTGACGATACTGTCATCTTCGATGCTCTGCGACGAGAAGACATGGATGCGATCTTCCGAAACCAAATGACCCGCGTTCGCACGCGACTGGAAGAGCGGCAGCTCAACATCGAGATTACACCCAAAGCGACCACTGCGCTTTGCGATGCGGGTTTCGATCCGGTATTTGGCGCGCGCCCCCTCAAGCGAGCCATTCAGCAGTATCTTCTCAATCCCATGGCAAAGTCGATGGTTTCTGGAGGATATACGGCAAAGGATACAATTCATGTGGATGTGGATGAAGACGAACGCATCGTCTTCACTCGGATTGCCGCCCCTGAAGAAGAAGAATAAATAAAAAAGCCTCCGGAAACGGAGGCTTTTTATCAGAGCTCAATGGGTTCTTGTTTGACCTCTTTGATTTTTTTGGGCTTGATTTCAGGGTTGCGGAGATTCGCAATGGTATCGGTCGTCCATGCTTTCATGGCCTTTTCGTCGGCGAATGGAGTGTTGGGGAGAACGACTTTTAAAAACTGTTCCCCTTTGCATCGCTTTGCGAGATCAAATTTCCAATACCCTTCATAATTCGCCTTCACTTTGTCTTCTAGCTGCCTAGGCCAGGTATTTTTACTCTTATCGACGATGGATGTGTAGTGAATACGCTGTTTTGGCTTTTTCTTACACACCACATCTTCTACGACGACAACAGCCCAAAGGAGCGTATTGTCTTTTTGGAGGACATCCGCATAGCGATACGCCGCCATTGAATCCGCAGCGGCCTCATCATCGAGAGCTTGTAGAATCGCACGCGCTTGTTCTGCCGGCTTTCCTTTAATACTGTCCCCGAGCTCAGTAATGGTTTTCACAGCCAAGGCAGCGGTCTCTTTGTCCATACCATCGACCGACCCAACGCGTGCTGCATCAGCAAAAGATTCCAGGAAACGACCTTTCTCTTCTGCGTCGTCCGTCTTTTCGATCAGCCCTTTGAGAGTAGGAATGGCATCTTTCCCCGCTGCACGGGCATATGTTGTTAATACACCAAAAAACTTACTCTTCCCTTGATCTGCCCCTAGGTCGAGTCGCGCCTTGAGTAGTCCGATGACTTCAGGAGTACTGCATTGGTCTAAAAAGCGATACCAACGATCCGACCAAAACTTTTCGGCATTGCTGTTCGCCTGCTCTAAAAAGAATCCTTGTATCTGTGTACTTTGAGAGCACTCTGATCCCAAATCACGTAGCGCTTCTGAACGCTCACCCGGCAGTTGATTATCAAGCCATTGTTGAATTGGTGAATACAGTTCCAACTGGGCAGCCGCAATAATTCCCTTGTTACCCGTGGTTCCGGGATAGAATTTTACAATGGCCTTTTCAGCGATTTTTTTAGCATCGTTGGGAGAACACGACGACAATGAGATGAAGCTTTCTGTAACCTGATCTCCCACTTCCTCCGTAATGACCTTGGATAAGGCATCTACGTCACAATCAGCTGTCTGTGCCCAAGACAATGTGGCTAGTAATGCGAACATTCTGTTGTTACTCCTTGAAAATGTAGTATTACCAATTAGTGCGTTTCTTGAATTTATCAAAACGCAATCTATCTTAAAAAGTGAACCCGTTCACATAAAAAGTACAACGCCGCCCCTTTTCTATTCCCAACAAAATCACCATGATTTCTTTTTTTTTGCTCGCCTGCATGAACTCTCCCACACCAAAATGGGACAAATTATTTCAAGACAGTCTCCAAACCTTAGAACTCCCTCCTCCGCAAGAGGAGGCGAACGTGCTCTTCACCGTGTTACCCACCGAGGAGAGACTCAGCATGCAGTACTTTCCGCAAGAAGAAATCTTCTACCTATCATTGGATAATTACCTGTGGCTCGACAACGCAAAATCCACTGCCGCGGCAACATTGACCATTACGCAGATCGCGGTACTGAATTACGAAATCTTAGGCGCTAAAATCCAACTCAATCCCAAAAGTGGGGCCATTATCTTGGCTTCAGAAATCGACGCAAACCAGATAAACCAAACGGTTCTATCACGCAGCATCGAGCGCATTCTGCGTCTGTCTGAAACGCTTCGCCCCCGGTTCCACGCCGCGCAAGGAACCAACGCACCCTAAGAAAAAGATCGATAGCCTTTCAAATCCAACGTTACCCAATGAAAGTCGAGTTCTTTCGCAAGATCGATAAGCGCTTCTCGTATTTCGTTTTGCAAGAGCAGCGGCATATCTTTGGGATCGACTTCTAATCGCAACATTGGCTTGTTCTCCAATTGATGCCAGCGCGCTCGAAATTGATGCACACCGATCAGTCGCAAAAAGCTTTCGATTTTCTGCACCTGCTGCAGCCTTTCCAACGTAACTTTTGTACCGACCGGAAAACGACTCCCCAAACAGGCGAAAGAAGGCTTGTTCCACGTTGGCAGTCCCAAATCTAAGGCGACTTGCCGCACCAAAGCCTTATCAAAACCCGCTTCGAGTAAGGGGTGACGAATCGCATGCTCTGTCGCGGCCTTTAAGCCCGGTCGGTGATCGCCCAAATCGTTTAATATCGTTCCATCTGCTACCCAAGCATAGCCATTTGATTTCGCTTTCTGCTGCGCCAACTCAAAAAGTTCATCTTTACAAAAATAACAGCGATCTCCTTTGTTTTGAACATACCCCTCGCGTTCCAGTTCAAAGGAATCGACCAAAAAGTGTTTGATACCCAAATCTTGGGTGAGCTTTCTCGCCTGTTCTTGTTCTTCGGGTGGGAAAGTTGGACTGATGGCGGTGAATGCTACTGCGGACGCCCCCAACTCTTCGTGCGAAATTTTTAATACGACGGCGGAATCAACCCCTCCTGAAAAAGCGACGAGAACACTTCCCATCTCTTTAAATATCGCGCGTAACCGGTTGATTGGAGATACCATTCTAAACCCCAAAAATAATCATCCCTTCATAACAAGATAGAGGCTATTAATCAGATAGGGATAAAAGATATCTATAATTACTTATTCGACCTGCAGCAGCAAGTTGGAAAAACGAGAGAAATACATGTGGCTGATCTATACCGTCTTTGCCTTCGGAGAATCCGAAGAATGGAATACCTTCCTTTTCGAAGGCTCGACCCTCGAAGACCCTGCCGAGGGCTATGGAGCGATAGATATTGTGGGCGCGATGGAATGGAAGTCTGACGAAAGTGACTTCTACGTTCGGTTTCCCGTTGAAAATGCGGTTCTTAATGGTTCCGAACGTTGGCAAATCTTTCTTCGCTCGCTGGTGGATCAGGAAATTTGCGCCTTCGTCATCGAAGAGGATTCGCTGTATGTCGGATACTACCAAAGTCATCTCACCCCTCCTCTTTCGATCGCGTATCCTATCCCGATAGAGGAATTCTCTTCTCGTGTGACCCTTCCCAGCGAGGCGAACCCAACCGTTCAAATTCGAGTTCCCCTTTGGTCGATTCCGGCCAATCATTTACCGGGATTTGAAACATCTGCCATGAACTGGGATGATGACAATCGCGATCTCTTTGGGGTCGAAGGACAGGTCAATCCGATATATTGGCTCGATCCAATCCATCTTGTCGCGGATGACCCGGATGGGGATGGCCTTGACTCCGCGACGGAGGTATTGTTTCTGAGCGATCCAAACGATGCAGATTCGGATGATGATGGGCTCACCGACGGGATGGAATGGTATTACGGTGGAAACCCATTGGTATGCGATACTGATGGAGACGGCCTGTTCGATGGATTAGAGGCAGGTATAATTGCGGCGTCCGCCGATACAGACCTGGACGCTGGTTGTTTTGTCGCGGATCCGGAACCAACGACACGAACAGCCATTGACGTAGCCGATACCGATGGCGGTGGTTTTAGCGATTCTCAAGAGGACATCAATCAAAACGGAATTGTTGAATCATGGGAAACCGATCCGCGGAACCCGGAGGATGACTTGGACTCCGATGGAGATAATATTCCAGACGTACTGGAAGAACAATGTCCGGAAGGACTCTCCGAAGATGCTGATGGAGATGGCGCTCTTGATGTACAAGAAGGGTATTTGGATACCGACGAAGACAACATCCTCAATTTCTGCGACCCGGATGATGACAACGACGGGATTTCTTCTGTAGAAGAAGGATTTGAGGATATCGATGGAGACGGGATTCCTAACGCCTATGATACGGATTCGGATGGGGATGAAATCCTCGACGAGAATGAACTCTCTTGGGACTTTGATTGCGACGGTATCGCTGAGTATCTCGACAACAATCCAGATGACGGCCCTTGTTCTGACTCGGATGGAGATGGCGTGCTCAACGATACAGAAGAAGAGTGCGGGACGGATCCATTCAATCCCGACTCCGATGGAGACGGACTTTTGGATGTCGATGAAGAGTGTGGTGCGAACACCGATGCAGAGGCAACGGACTATCCTACTCCCAAAGATTATACACAACCCGACGCGCCAAAGGGCTGTTCCCACAATCCCTTACTGCCACACTTATCGTTATTCATCCTCGGCCTATTGTTTCGTAGAAAATGATTGGTTCACTCGCGCAAAAAACGATCTTTTGGTACTGTTTGCTCTTTGCGGCATTTGTTTCCATCAGCTTTTATGCGTTTCAGTCCACGTACCTACTGCAGCAAGAGAGCAACGCCAAGGAAAAGCAGCAAGCCAGAGAAAACCTTGAAACCCTCGTACAGGTTTGGGAATCCGGTATTTTTTCGCGGGTCGATGCTTGGCTCAACGAGATTACAACCGAACAAGATATCAAAGTCCTCGAAGACCGCTTGCGACGTTCAACTCCTTGGTTCGATTCGATATACCAGTGGGATCAAACCCAAGTGCTCTATCCTCCATTGCACCGACCCAAAACCCCCAATTTGACCGAAGACTGCGAACTTGCCCTCAATCGGGGTGAACTCGAGCCTTGTCTACAGCTCGACCAAACCCAAACCAACTATGCATCTTTGATCGCAGCGAGAAAGCGCTATCGAAGAGGAGGAAGGGAGGATGCGATTCTCAACCTCAAGGAAGGCCGCCCTTCTTTGACGAGAACCATCGCGCAGCTCACGTCTCCCGAAGACATCGACGTCAATCTATTCTTACAGCGAAAACTCCTTCTCGCGCAACTCGAATCCGAGCAAGGAAAATCGATCGAAAGACTTTTGAAGTCTTTGAGTGAGGACATCTACTCCCTGAACGCTCCCCTTTTGTCCCCGTTACTTCCCATTGACAATCCAACCCGCTTCCCTCCATTGGAGGCAGCGCTTCAGCGGGCCAATCGACGCATCTCTGCGTATAATGAAATCCGAAACAATCTCCTCCGCTCCACCCCGCCTCAAGTCCACTCCGACCCATACAGTACCGCTCCGTACCTGTTGGTGACGAAGCGCAAAGATAACCAACGCTATTTGGCCGTACAAATCGATCCATTCCTACTCTTAGAAGAGATTTTTTCGTCTCAGCCGGAGGCGACATTGCGACCGGTTGTCATCGATGCGGAAAGAAATCCCCTACCGGCACAGTTCGCTCCTCTTGGAGAATCGGAGGAGGTATGGGTTGAGATATTCTGCGGTCGCCTCTTTCCGCACTTGCGCGCCGCCTACATCCGCAAAAAACCGGAAACAGGTGAAATTCCATCAAACGCTTTTTCCTTGTTCTTACCGCTGCTGCTCGCGGCAACCATCGCTGGTTTTGCGATGTGGGGATCTCTGCAAGCGGAACGAAAACAACGAGAGTTTATCGATAGACAACAGGCGTTCGTCGCGCGGGTAACCCATGAACTCAAAACACCCCTCGCAGGGATTCGACTCATGGCTGAGTCTCTGCAACTCGGCGTCATTCGAAGTCCAAAACAAGGACAGCAATTTGCGGAACGCATCATATCAGAAACCGATCGTTTAGAGAAACGAATCGACGAGGTTTTACAAGCGTCTCGAAAGGCCGAGATCAAATCGCGCGTACTGCTCGAAGCCGAACATTTAATTCGTGAACTTCACCAAGAGTGGTCGCCGCGCTTCCAAGAACAAAACGGCATACTCCGAATTGAAATCGAAGGAGAGCCGCAGTTATTTGGTGATCCAATCCTGATTAAAGATGCTCTGCAAAATCTGTTGAGCAATGCGATCAAGTATAGAAGAGAAGACCGCTCTTTGCGATCGATTCTTCGAGCGGAGGATCACAATCGATATGTTGAATTTTCCGTTTCAGACAATGGACTGGGTGTTCCTGCCCAAGAAAGGAAGAACATCTTTCAACGATTTATTCGCGTTGAGGGACCTCACAGAGGACTTGCAGGAGGCCATGGATTGGGTCTTGCATTCGTAAAAGAAACCGCACAAGTTCACAATGGTACGGTTCGCTGTGTAGACGGACTCATGGGAGGAGCCAAATTTATTCTCCGTCTTCCCAAACGATAAGTTAAGATATATATCTTCCGACGGAATCGAGATGCAACATAAAATACTCATTATAGAAGACGACCCGACCATCGCATTGGGTCTCGAAAATGCCCTCAGCATCAGCGGCTATCAGGTATTTCACTTCCAAAAAGCGGAGGATGCTCTCAGGGAAATGCCGGATTGGGATCTGGGGCTTCTGGACGTCATGTTACCCGGCATGAGTGGCTTTGACATGCTCCAATTGCTCAAGCTCAAGTTCCCCAACCGTCCTGTCATTATGCTGACGGCCAAGAGTACAACACGAGACGTTGTAACCGGACTCGACCATGGTGCGGATGATTATGTGACCAAACCATTCCAACTCTCAGAGCTCCTTGCACGCGTACGCGCGCGCCTTCGCGAAACGGAAAACAACCAAGAAGCAGGTGTATTGATGCTGTCTGGTGTGGAAGTCGATCTCCGTAGACAAATCATAAAAAGAGAGAACCAAGAACTTCATCTGACAACGTACGAGAACTCTGTACTGCAATACCTCGTCTCTCGTTCCGGCCAAGAGATCTCTCGCCAAGAATTACTCGAAGAGGTTTGGGGCTATAGCCCCACGATGCAAACCCGCACCGTCGACAACCAAATTCTCAAATTACGCAAAAAAATTGAGATCAATCCGTCCCGACCCAAACATATATTGACCGTCCATGGCGTAGGATATCGGTTTGAATTTTGAGCCTTTTTGCGCGGAGTCACCATGAATGCACCTGAATATCAAATAAAAAATAAATTACGTGTTGTGACCGCGGCATCTCTTTTCGACGGACACGATGCGGCCATCAATATTATGCGGAGGCTCATCCAAGATGGTGGCGCAGAAGTGATTCATCTTGGGCACAACCGTGCCGTACAAGAGGTCGTTCAGACGGCGATTCAAGAAGACGCACACGCCATTGCACTCAGCTCTTATCAAGGTGGTCATGTAGAATATTTTAAATACACGATTGACCTCCTCAAGAAGGCAGGCTGTGAACACATTAAGGTTTTTGGTGGTGGCGGCGGTGTGATTATTCAGGAAGAGATCGATACACTGCAAGAATATGGCGTAGAACGCATTTACTCGCCCGAAGATGGTCGAAAAATGGGTCTCATCGGCATGATCGCTGATTTGCTCAAACGAAGCGATCGCAACCTACTCTCCGAAGTCCCACAAACCTTGGATAAGAATTCGGATCACGCGATCGCACGCGCCATCAGCTTTGCAGAAGAAGATCCAAGTCAAATTCAACATCTACTCAAACCAACAGAGCATTCCGCTCCCGTCGTCGGGATCACCGGTACCGGTGGCGCTGGTAAGTCATCCCTCACCGACGAACTGATTCGACGCTATCTCAGCGACTTTCCCGAGCATCGGATTGGCATACTCAGTATCGATCCGTCTCGTAGAAGAACCGGTGGCGCGCTATTGGGAGACCGGATTCGGATGAATGCAGTCCGATCCCCCCGATGCTTTGCGCGGTCTTTGGCCACCCGTGCCAAAGGGGTAGAATTATCGGCAGCAACCCAAGATGCCATTCGGATTCTTCAAACTGCCGGCATGGATCTGATTTTGGTAGAGACATCCGGAATCGGTCAAGGAAGTTCTTCCATTATCGACATTTCGGATTTTTCCATGTATGTCATGACACCGGAATACGGTGCCCCCTCCCAGCTCGAAAAAATAGACATGCTGGACTTTGCAGACTTGGTGGTTCTCAATAAGTTCGATCGCCGCGGATCGGAGGACGCATTACGCGATGTTCGCAAGCAGGTGCGACGCAATCGCAAGCTATGGGAAACACCACTCACCGACTTGCCGGTCTTTGGCACCATCGCTTCTCAATTCAACGACACTGGGGTGAACGCTGCCTATCTCTATCTCCTCGAGCGGCTTTCCGGATTCAAAAATCAACCCTACCCTTCAATCGTTCCCGCATCAAGCGTGAAATCTAGCCCCGCACAACGCCGAATTATTCCGCCAGAACGGAACAACTATCTACGCGACATCGCAATTTCAGTTCGAACGTACCATGCAGAAAGTGAAGCGCAAGCGCAAATAGCAACACGGCACGCAAACCTGACGGGCACACTTCAAGAATTCCCCGATCTCAGCGAGACCATAAAACCGAGAGCCGATCAATTATGGAACGAATTGTTGCCAATACACCAACACGCACTTGATGGCTGGAGCGGCCTCCTCGAGAAATATACCCAAGAATTCTTCGTGTACCAAGTTCGAGGTAAGGAGATCAAGCAGCCGCTTTATATCGAAAGCTTGTCACACCTATCCATCCCTCGTGTTGCGCTTCCTCGATATCAAGATCCCGGCGACAGACTTCGATGGCTTGCCAAAGAAAATCTACCCGGCTATTTTCCCTACACAGCAGGTGTTTTTCCCCTAAAGAGAAAGGGAGAAGAGCCCAAAAGGATGTTTGCCGGTGAAGGGGGGCCTTTCAAAACCAACGCACGATTTCACTTTCTTTGCAAGGGAGAAACCGTGCATCGTCTTTCGACTGCGTTTGATTCCGTCACGTTGTACGGTGAAGATCCTGCACATAGACCCGACATATTCGGGAAAGTGGGAGAATCCGGCGTTAGTATCGCCACCCTTGACGATATGAAAGAACTCTACCGCGGCTTCGATCTGTGCGCGAAAACCACGTCGGTTTCGATGACCATTAATGGGCCGGCTCCCATCCTTCTCGCCATGTACATGAATACCGCCATCGATCAGCAACACGAAGCATTCGAAGCAAGAGAAGGTCGATCTCCATCTACCGAGGAGTATGCTCTTCTGAAAGCATATGCGCTCAAACAGGTACGGGGAACGGTTCAAGCGGATATTCTCAAAGAGGATCAGGCGCAAAACACCTGTATCTTCTCCTTGGATTTTGCCCTAAAAATGATGGGAGACATTCAACAATATTTCATCGATCACGAAGTCCGTAATTACTACTCGGTATCCATCAGCGGCTACCATATTGCCGAAGCAGGAGCCAACCCAATATCACAGCTTGCATTTACCCTGTCCAACGGCTTTACCCTGGTCGAGTACTATCGTTCGCGCGGGATGGATATCAATTCCTTTGCGCCGTCCTTGTCCTTCTTCTTTTCCAATGGAATGGATCCGGAATATACCGTGATTGGACGAGTTGCGCGACGGATTTGGGCCGTTGCAATGAAGAAGTATTACAAAGCGAATTCTCGCAGTCAAAAGCTCAAATATCATATCCAAACCTCGGGTCGCTCTTTGCATGCCAGAGAAATTCAGTTCAATGACATCCGAACGACGCTACAGGCACTGCTGGCTCTGTATGACAACTGTAACAGTCTACATACCAATGCATATGATGAAGCCATCACAACCCCAACAGAGGAGAGTGTTCGACGGGCCATGGCGATCCAAAAGATCATCAATCACGAATTCGGACTTCTCAAAAATGAAAACGCTCTGCAGGGCTCTTTCATTGTAGAAGAACTAACCGATTTGGTCGAAGAAGCCGTCTTGAAAGAATTTGAGCAAATCGACCGCCGCGGTGGTGTATTGGGCGCTATGGAAACCCAATATCAGCGGGGTAAAATCCAAGAGGAGAGCCTGTATTACGAGCACAAGAAGCACAGCGGGGAGTTGCCCATCATCGGTATCAATACATTTCTCGATCCCAAAACTACCGGTGAGGACTGGACGCCTCCGAGTATCGAACTTCGACGCTCAACCTACGAAGAGAAGGAGGCACAAATTAACAGACTCCGCGATTTCCAAACAAAAAATGAAGCCGAAACCACCCAAGCCCTACAAATGCTTCGACAAACCGCACTCAGCGACGGCAATATATTTGAAGCCCTGATGCACTGCGTCCGCGTAGCCAGCCTTGGACAAATTACCCACACTCTCTACCAAGTTGGGGGAGAATACCGCAGGAACCTCTAGATATGCCCGAAATCGGACAGCGTATTGGCCCATTTACATTGGTTGAGTGGATATCGAGCGATAAGAACAGTAGCTTCTTTCGCGCGGAAGGTGTTCGTGGCGGGGTAAAACCCAGCACGGTTGCAATTCGCATCTCAAACATGATGCAAAATGTAGCCGCCAGAAAGGAACTCAATCAAGAGTTCAGCATACTCAATCTCCTGAATAATGCACACATTCCCAAAGCCATTGCTCACTATCCTTCACAAGGAGCCATCGCGATGGAGTGGATTGAGGGAGTATCGTTGAGAGAAATCCTCGACCAAGTGCATCAAATCAACTCGACCACGGCCATAGAGATTATTCTCGAGGTTTGTGGAACATTAAAGTACATCCACAGCATCGATTTGGGCAAAAGAAAGTTGATTCACGGTCGTATCTGTCCGGAAAATATCATTATCAATCGCAACGGAGAGATATTTCTCATGGGACTCGGCAAGACACCCCATGCTAAAGATCCGTCTTATAGTCCTCCTGAACAGGCACTGCGTGCTTTCATAGATTGGCGAACGGATCAATGGGCTTTGGGTGCCTTGCTAATCGAGTTGTTTACGAGTCAAAAATTGTACTCTCACCACAAAAATCTAAACGAGGCCTCTAAGATTGGTGACGTATCAAGCTATTTAAATCCACTAAAAAAGCAGTTCCCGGAAATCGCAACGACCTGTAAAAAGATGCTTTCTCCTGCTGCAGGAGAACGATATCAAGATGAAGAAGAGCTCTTCTCCGCTCTCTTGAGCAGTTCACACGAAATCCATGGCATCGGACACAAAAAGGAACTGGTCGCACTGACCTACAAAAATCGGACTCAGAACCAAAAACCGACAATTCAAGATGCGATGGAGCCCAATCCGGTGGTTCAAGCCTCCGTCCCGAATCAGCCAGCTCCGATACAACCACCCTCGAAACCAAAGGTTCAGCCCCACCTTCCTCCTCTCAAAAAAGTCATTGAACTCGACTCTCCCTTACAGGTGCCTCCAGCAGATTCTCTCGTGGAAAACGAGGAAGAATTTCCTTCTCAAACGCGTATAAGAGAGTCGAACAACATGGAAAAAATCGCGATGGTCTTTATTGTCATCAACTTTATCGTTCTCTTCTACACACTCACAGGTCTGCGCGAATGCTGATAGAGCCAATTCGAGAAGGACTGGACAGACTCCCCGTCCCAAGTCCAACCCTTCCGCCCGCAACCCATACCAACGCATGGCTATTGTCGAAGGAACTCGTTGTAGACCCTGCAGCCGTTCGTCCCGCTGTGCAAGAAGAACTCGTAGAGATTCTATCCGACCTACCCATCCAAAAGATCTTCCTTACCCATCATCATCACGATCATATTGGCTCAGCAACTCTCTTGCGCAAGCATTTGAATATACCGATTTGCTGTAGCAAGCGGACAGCGGAACAACTTCCCTTCTCGGTCGATATACTCCTACAAGAGGGGGACATGGTTCAACTCTCATACGAAAACTGGATGGTCTATGAAACACCCGGGCATGCGCAAGGACACTTGTGTCTGTTCTCCCCCAAACATCTGGATATTATCGCTGGAGATATGGTCGCTGGAGAGGGAACCATTTTACTCGCGCCGCCGGAAGGCAATCTAAAAGACTACTTACAGCAGCTCAAGAGATTGCAAACACTCGAGCCCATCCGTCTCCTACCCGCTCATGGCCCGGCAATTCAACCCGCAATTCCATACCTACAGGAATATATAGACCATCGTTTAATGCGTACAGAACAGCTTCGTTCGGTTCTGAGTCGACAACCACAAACTACGATGGCCATTGCGAAGCGCATATACACAGAACTTCCACCCGCCTTTCTGCCGTTGGCAGCCAAGCAGATGCAATGTCACTTGGAATACCTATGTGTTCACTTTCAAGCGTCAAAACAAGGTGATGGCTGGATCGCTTCCGTTCCTCCCAACCACTAGCGATCACAACGGGACATCGGAAAGGGATGAACTCCCAAACCCTTAGATTTCAAAAAGGATCCGTTCTGGATCTTCTACGAGTTCTTTGATTCGCTTTAAAAACCCAACAGCTTGCCGACCGTCTATAATACGATGATCGTACGACAGCGCCAAGTACATCATCGGACGGATTTCAACGGCTCCATTTACGTTGACCGGTCGATTTTGAATCGTATGCATCCCTAAAATTCCCACTTGTGGTGGATTGAGAATTGGCGTAGACATCAAAGAGCCGAAAACACCACCATTCGAAATGGTAAAAGTCCCATCTTGGAAATCAGAGAGTTTTAGTTTTCCACTGCGAGCCAATCCGGCCAAACGCGATATCTCTTGCTCGATTCCGGCAAAGCTCAACTGCTCGGCATCCCGCACGACGGGTACGACCAATCCTTTGTTCGAAGAGACCGCTACGCCGATATTATAATAGCGCTTATAAAGAATGTGATCGCCATCAATTTCGGCATTGACAGCCGGATACTCGCGCAATGCTTCAATGGTAGCCTTCATAAAGAAGGACATGAAGCCGAGTTTACAATCGTACTTCTTAACAAAGCGATCTTGGTAAGAGGCTCGGATTCTTTTGATATTCGTCAAGTCTGCTTCGTTGAAGGTTGTCAGCATCGCAGCTGTTTGTTGGGCTTCCACAAGACGACGCGCAATGGTTCTGCGCAACGGCGTCATGCGAACGCGCTCTGTTCGTTCCTCATTCGAAGTGCTTTGGCTGGGTGCTTTCGCCTGTTTGGGTTGGACAGCAGCCTGCACATCCTTGGACAACACCCTCCCGCGAACGCCTGAACCCTGAACAGAGCCGATATCAACATTGAGTCGATCTGCTTCAAGTCGTGCTGCAGGACCGGTTTGCTGTCCTTTGGCAACCTCCACACTCTCTGCCTTTGGTGCAGCCTCGGTCGATGCGGCACTGGATTTGGCAACTGAAGCTCCTTTTTGAATCGCGCCGACTTTAGATCCGATATCTAACTCGTCCCCCTCCTCAATGGAAAGTGCCGTGACGACGCCGGAACATGGTGCCGGCACTTCTAGTGTTGCCTTATCGGAATCGACAGAGAATAAAGCATCACCTTGCTCGACTTCGTCTCCGACGTTTTTAAAAACTTCTGCGATATACGCGACCTTGATGGACTCGCCGATCGTGGGAATAATAATATCCACGGATTCTGACATGATGGTTCTCCCTTTTTTGTATGCGTTGTATGTGTATTAGTCAAAATTGAATGTGCTATCAACAATTGCTCGTTGCTCTCTCTTGTGTGCACTTGGTGAGCCCGTTGCGGGGGAAGCGGCCTTTTTACGACCAATGTATCGCGGAGGACGGCCACTTAAGACTTCCGCAAGCCACTCGTCCATCATTGGCCAAGCGCCCATATTTCTGGGTTCCTCTTGACACCATATCACTTCAGCACCTGCGAAGCGTTGAATTTCTTCAGAAACGAGTTGGGAAGGGAATGGATACAAACGTTCTAAACGACAAAGCGCAACACGAGAATCTTGAATCTCTTCTTTACGTTCCAGCAGTTCGTAGTAGATCTTTCCGGAGCAGAAAACCAAACGCTCTACTTTATCCGGATCTGCACTTTCGTCCGGATAGAGTGGTCGAAACGAACCATTCGCCAAATCGTCCAAAGAGGAGATACATTTGGGATGACGCAACAGCGACTTTGGCGACATGATCACCAAGGGTTTGCGAACGCGCTGCAAGACCTGTCGGCGTAAAATGTGGAAAAAATTCGCCGGCGTGGAACAATTGGCAACAACTATATTGTCTTCTGCGCACAATTGTAAAAACCTCTCTAAACGAGCAGAAGAATGCTCGGGACCTTGTCCCTCGTACCCGTGAGGCAACAGCATAACCAAACCGGATTGACGACCCCACTTTTGCTCAGTGGCCATAATGAAATTATCGATGATGATCTGCGCACCATTGGCAAAATCGCCAAACTGGGCTTCCCACAAGATTAAGCTCTCCGGTAAATCCAATGAATAACCGTGTTCAAAACCCAGAACGGCCGCTTCCGATAGAAAGGAGTTGTAGGCCTCAAAGGTCGCTTGATCCGGCGTGAGGTGATTCAGAGAAATGTACTCTTCTCCGGTTGTAATATCTGTCAATACAGCATGTCGATGAGAAAAAGTACCTCGACCAACATCTTGTCCCGAAAGACGAACCTTGTATCCAGCGGTTACCAATGAGGCATACGCAGCTTGTTCACCGATCGCCCAGTCGACGGGCAACTCCCCTTCTACTCGCTTCATTCTCTCTTTGAAAAGACGTACGATCTTTCGATGCGGCTTCAGCGTATCGGGAATGGTATTGGCTTTGCGAAGCAACTCTTGCAATGTGCTCAGTTCGATTGTGGTATCTACTTCATCATAAATCGTACCATTCAACTCACCCCAACGCTCACGAAGAGGCGTTTGCCCAACGGAGGTATATGACTCATATGAAATTTCATTTTCCAAATGAGCACTCAAGCGTTCGCGAGAATCGCTAATGACGGCTTGGGTGTCTTCGCGTGATATAGCGTCGTTTTCCTTGATAATTTTTTCTGAGTAATACACCTGAGCCGAAGGGTGCTTTTTGATGACGTCATATAGAAGCGGCTGAGTAAATGAAGGCTCATCTCCTTCATTATGCCCCCACTTGCGATAACAATACAGATCGATGACGACATCTTGGTGAAACGCTTGTCTCCACTCTGCCGCGATCTTAGCAACCGCAGCAACCGCTTCGATATCTTCTCCGTTTACATGAAAAATCGGTACAGCAAGCATTCTGGCGATATCACTACAATATGGCGTTGAGCGCGCGTCGATCGGAGAGGTTGTAAATCCAATTTGATTGTTGATGATCACGTGAATCGTACCGCCGGTTTTATAGCCCTTCAAACCACTCATTTGCAGTGTTTCAGCAACAATTCCCTGTCCAGCGAAGGCCGCGTCTCCGTGCAGCAGAAGCGG
>JAYYRF010000794.1:0-4306 GCA_036127535.1 Myxococcota bacterium
CGGGATCCGTCAATCCTTAGCGTACCCTACGTTATTGCTCAATACCCTTGCTCGTGTTGGAATTGGTGGAATTTTGCCCCCGGATGTGAATATCCCGCACATTGTATCTTCCGACACGCGATTCTTGTTGAGCAATGCTCTGACAGATCGTTTTTCGATTACCCTGCGTGCACAACTAAATATATCCTCGCGTTTTGGTGAATCCGATTTCCCGCATATTCCCGTACCGGTTGTTTATCCACGAACGGCTTCTTATCAAGGTTTGGCGACATTGGGAGGCGGTTTGTTTGCGCGATACGGACTGGGTGACGTAGAGATTCGAAGCGACACGCAAATATGGTATATGGTCGGCAACGACGCCAATTGGTCGGCCGAGCAGTGGTTGTCCGTGCGTTGGTTTGCTCATGAGGGCTTTTCCGTTGATGGCGGTGTGGTTGGCCGTGGGAGTATATCCGTATGGTCAAAATTGGCACTTGATCCCTACATTGGACATGACCTGGTCGGTTCCTTAGAGTGTTCTGTACTCATTTTTGGGTATGACTTCAGAGAGATACAATGGCAACAAATTACCAAATTACACTTGATTCCCAAGAAATTATGCCGCTGCTGCGAATAGAACCCGAGAGGCCAGGGCCTCTTCTTGTGATTGTCCCATCGATTTTTGGCATTGGTCCGGACGTGATCGCGTTTGCAAATACGTTTGCGCAAGCCGGTGCCTTGGTGTACGTTCTCGACTCGTTTTGGCGGGAGCATCCAGGGGCTCTGCGTATTCCTGCAGACACACCGCTTGCGTTAGAGCGTATGCGCCGCGTCGATCCAAAGAAGGTCTTGGATGATCTGATGTCTGCGGTCGCGCAGGGTCAAAAAGAAGATTTGTGTAACGGCTTTACACTCTTGCTCGGGATTTGTTTCGGTGGGAAATTTGTTCTACAAGGAGCGCAAGGGAAGAGTATTCATGGCGTAGCGACTTGGCATGGTGCTTCGTTAATCCCTGTTTTGGACGCTGTTGTGCAAAACCAGATCGATGTTCAGATGGACTTCGGAGAGTCAGATCCGTTAATTCCTATGTCTGAGGTAGAAGAAATTCGTCTGCGTCTTCGCCCCTATAAGGATCGAATTCAAATCCGCAGTCATCCGGGCGCCGGACATGGTTTTTCCCATATAGATACGATGAAGTATCGTCAAGATGCTTCTCAGGCGGCGAAAAAAGGGGTTCTCGACCTCATTGCTCGTTATCGCATGAAGTAGCGATGCGGAAACAAGTAGCTATCGGGTAAATAAGAATCCGACGATGCCGAGGACTACGATCACGAGAAGGGCGATTTTTATCGCGCTATACGGTCTCTCACCGCTGGCTTTCCCCGTTCGGGCATTGATAATGAAGCGATACACCGTATCGTTGTAGCGGAAACTGGAGATCCACAGCGGCAGCAAAATCAGCTTGAATTTGATGTCCGTATGCTGCGTGTCGACGCTGTGGATGCGCTGGTTATCCCCACCAATGTCCTGTTTGATCATTCTTCGAATGATCTCGTCCATCTTCTTTTCGGCCAGTGAAAATCCATCCCGAAGGACAATACCGTATTTTTCTGCGACAAAACCGGCCAAATATCCTTCGTTATACGGTCGAAGCTCCTCAACGGGCCATGGTTCCAGTGCATCAAAGAGCTTCTGCGGCAGGGATTTGGAAGCACAGACCATTACGTCATCAAAACGGTTGGCTACGTTGCCACGCACGCTATACCATCGCGTCTTTTGGACGCGTCGCGTATGGTGTTCTCCATCGGCATCCGTGTATTCTTCTTCCTCATAGTAATGCTCCCCTCTTTCTCCGCGGTAGTGGGAGGCCGTTTCGCTGTCATATGTCCAATATGGTAGATAAACACCATCAATCCCCTCTTTTTGTGAGCGCTTGACGAGATCGTTGGGTGCAAACCAGCGGCTCTTTATCCAATCGCGAAACAATTGCTGTGCTTTGGTTGACTCGACAGCAAAGGGCAGCAGACTTTCGGGAAGGATTAAGCCCTCGCTGGATTCTTTAATGACCATAGGAGAGTCACAAAAGGGGCAACGGCCAGCTTGTCCAACGAAAAGAGTAATCGCGCCGCAATTTTGGCATTCGATCTCTTTGGCCTCTGCCAAGACCTCATTGGCTTTCGTTAATGAGGGATTATCGAGTGCGGCGAGATAATCGTATTCTTGAATGACAATGTCATTTTGGCTTTGTGGATCTTCTACCGCTTGTTCGTGACCGCAATATGGACACGTTAGTTGCGCTTGCCCCGGTGAGAAAGAGAGCTGTGCTCCACAAGAGGAACAAGGAAATCCTGCATGACCCTCGGTCGTTTCATCGCTCATGTTTGCCTCCATGTCGTTCTTTTTACACTATATACCTTTTAGTGCGGCATCACAATCTCCCATTGGTCACGGCTCGTTGCGTTTCAACAAAGTGAAAGACGGTACGGGGGTACTCGTGTATTCTCCTTTGTCATCGTATAGAACGCCGCTCAGAGTCGAGTCCTTTACACTCTTGCTCTACCTAAGATCTGCAGATGCCGCTCACATCCATGGCTTACTCTTTTGGGCGAAAGCTCGCTTCTCATCTACCCGGCTTCTCTATAAGAATGAGGAATTCTTGGTTCTTTTTTTGATCTCCCAGCCACTCTGCATTGCCGATACAGTGTTTCATCGCGTTCTCTTTGTGATCAAAGGAAAGAAATTGCAATATCTTATATTCTGCGAAGATTTCTCTTAATGCTTTGAGAGGGAGTTTACCTTTGTTGGCGTAGGAAAACAACACGTAACGACAGTTGAGCTGTTTTATTAGTCGCTTTGTCGCTTGGTAGACAACATCGTAATCCGTACTTTCGAAGACGGATAACGCGTTGGGTATGCTATCGCTAGACGCATCGTATCTGCGCATAGACGCACCGTGGAGTTTTGGTTTGTCGTTGAGACAAACCGTTGTCCAAATATGATAATAGGACCAATATCGAACCCGAGTGGTTTTGGTCTTTTGATTGTTGGTTCCATATGGTGGGTCGAGATATACCAATTGATGGTACTGCTGGACATCAAAAATGGAGCGTTGGGAAACGAAGCAGGGAGAGCCACGGGGGATGAGTTGTGGTACGACCAAAGAAATGGTGCCATAGCTTCTTCTCGGCCAGTCTTTGAGGTACGCGACTTGGTGACCCATGGTATTATCGACTTTGTCCAAGGCCAATATCGTACTGGTTAAAAGAACCGATTTCTCGATTAAATCTTCTGTCAGGTTCGGTATCTCTTCCAAGATGGCATCGAGCTTTTGGGTGTTGTGTTTCTGCCACGGCCTTTTTTTACCGTCTGGTTGTATGGCATTCCCTTTGCCGTTTTCGGTGACGACACCGCCGTAGTTTTGGGTAAACCAGCCGTCGACCCCCTTCAATTGATTGAGGTGATCGATCCACTTTGTGTAGTACGATGGTGGCTTTTTGTTGAGAAGATAGCAATTTCCAAAGGTTTGCGTGTAATGTGCGAGATCGTTTGCCGTTACCGAGTAGCCCTGCTTTCGAAATGCTTGGGATACCCGAGTTGTACCCGCACAGCCATCCAATATCGATTGAACATCGGGACAATTCTTTTCGATTAGTTCGATGATTTTGGGTACGATTTCTCTCTTGCTGCCGGTATATCGGATGCCCTCGGTTGTATATTTTTTCGGAAGAGTTCTTTTGTTCATATCTGCGTTGGGGAAATCGAAAGCGAGCGTTTGAGGATTCAGTGTAATGTAGTGTGGTATACCGCGCTCTTTTTTGATCTGATTTTGGTGAGCAAAAAACCGCTTGGCCTAAGCGTTTTATAGCAAATGTACAGATCTCCACGTACAGCAATGGTTCGAATTCAGATCCAAAGTATCGGAAAAAGAAAGGTCGGCTCAGGGCGCCTTTAAGACGTCTTTTTATTGGTGATGTCTTCCGGAACCTTCCAAGAAGATATTCCCCTCTCTTCGTCTGTTCCGGCGATGGTATTATCCAAAATGAGCGCGCACAGTGCGCCAACAGCCATACCGGTTTTACCCAATGTATTGATGATGCTCGCGAGCCATTCTGGTTCCATTTGAACGGGGTTCGCATTGAAATATTCCGGCATGCTCAGTCCCATGAAAAAGGAGAACCCCAAGATAAATAAATTTCGGGCACTGTTGAGGTTGATAAACTGTAGATTGGAAAGCCCTACGCTCGCAATCATGCCGAACATTGCACAGTACATACCGCCGACAATGGGTTGGGGGATGGTTGTAAATAAAGCACCAAATTTGGATACG
>JAYYRF010000795.1:0-28117 GCA_036127535.1 Myxococcota bacterium
CAAAATCTGCTTGTCGCAGCCTTTCAAGAATGTTTGCGCGATCCAATCGATCATGTAGATGATGCATGATTAAAAAAAAATATACTTTTTCTTTTCGGCTGATTCTGTAAAAAACCACGCTTTGAGACTCCCTGAGAGATAATGAACATCATTCATGTAGACCTGAATGGTCTTCATTTGTAATTGCGTACTTCGGGTGCCATCTTGACATTATCAAACCAACATCAAAGGATTTCAATATGTCTGCACTACTCAAACACAACGCTTCTCGCCAAGATAAAATTACACAGTACGCTCCTCTTGTAGAGCACATCGTTATGAAGCTTCGACACAGCCTTCCTTCCTATATTGAAACGGATGATTTACGACAAATCGGCTATATCGGTCTAATACAAGCCGTTGATCGCTACCAAGAAACAAAGGGCTGCTCCTTGGAACATTACGCGAAGATTCGAATCCAGGGTAGCATCATCGATGAACTCCGCAGCAAGGATTGGGTACCGCGTTCGGTTCGGGCACGAATTAAAACACTGCAAGCCGCCCAAACAGAACTACATGCGCGCTTGAACCGTAAACCCACAGAAGAGGAAGTGGCAGAATATCTGGGTATGACCAAATCTGAATACCGAAGAATGTATAAACGATGCGATGCGCGGGTTGTGCTCAGTATGGAGAACGGAATCGAAGAAGACAATAGACTCGGCGATAAGATTCCTGGAAATAAAATGGATCCACAATCAGAGTCCATATTGAATGAAGAGATCGGATATCTCAAGGTCGCCATGAATACGCTTTCACAGCGCGAACACAAAATCGTAAATTTGTATTATTATCAGAACTGGACCTTCAAAAAGATTGCCGAAGAAATGCAGGTAACAGAAGCACGCATCAGCCAACTCCACACCCGCATTAAGCAGAAACTCTTGGTCGCACACAAACGAAACGCACACAAACGATAGATGCAAGAGCATAAAAAACAAAAAAGCGGCCTAGGCCGCTTTTTTCATTCGTGCATCACACTAGGCTGCTTCTTGTTCCATGCGAGCCAGCTCTCGCTCTAAGCAAGGATTCATGACGCGAAAGAAAAGCGGTGGAAAGAAGGCCAGTAAAATCATGCCCGGATAGCCAGTTGGGAGTTGTGGCGAGTGGTCGAAATGACGAAGAACGGAATACTTTCTACCAGCATTGGCGTGGTGATCGGAATGACGAGTCAAATCGAAGAGCAGAAGGCGACCAATCGCGTGGTTCGAGTTCCAAGAGTGATGCGGCTGAACACGTTCGTAACGACCATTGCTTTTCTTATTCCGGGATAAACCGTAATGCTCTACATAATTGACCGTTTCAAGGAGGAGAAATCCACAGACTGCGGAGCCGATGAAAGCCAAACAGGGAAGAAGACCTGCCACCAAAACGATACCGACCAACGTAGCCAATTGAATCAATTGAAACCGCAGCATTTGGTTATCATAGCGAAAGGTCGGATTGGAATGCTTTCGCAAACGGCGATTTTCAATCTTCCATGCTGATATCCAGCTAAGCGGAACCGACCGAAACCAAAAAGCGAAGAGACTTTGATTCTTAAGGGAAGACGCGGGATCTTCCGGCGTCGCGACCTTCGCGTGGTGACCTCGATTGTGCTCAATATAAAAATGCATGTAAAGAGAGGTTAGCAACAGAATCTTCGCCATGAAGATCTCGTGCTTCTTTCTGCGATGACCCAGTTCGTGTGCCACATTGATACCAAAGGCACCACAGCAAACACCAACAGAGAGAACTGCACCAAGAATTTCCCAGCCTTGTATGTGTCCAATCGCACACACATAAATCAACAAGGATACAATTCCAACCTGAATGGGCACGATTAAATAGAGCAACCAGTCAAAAAGAGGATTCTGTGCCCGCTCTTTTTCTGTCTCTTCCACATAATTATCGGTTACACCTTTATAAAAAAGCTCTAACAAAGGAACCAAACCAAACGTGACCAAAGGAACGGTAACAAGGCTCCAGCCGCCAACGTACAAGCTCCACGTGGTTAAAACAGGAAAGATAAAGCTGAGTGTATAAGCCATCGGATTCATTTCGAAAACCTCCTACTCGTGAGTACATTTACACTATACCTCATCCTACATACCCACGCAAGAGAAATGTCACTTTGCCGATCTCATGTCACCGTTTTGTAAAAATAATCTGCCTACAACGAATCTAAATCATACAAATAAGGACCAATAAATGCAAAAGCTTGGAAAGTCATCGATCGAAATATCCAACATCGTCTTCGGCGCGTGGGCGATCGGAGGGTGGTTTTGGGGTGGTACAGATGATCGCGAAGCGATTCGCGCAATACATGCAAGTATCTACTCAGGAGTAGATACATTTGATACCGCGCCCGTGTATGGATTCGGTCACTCGGAAAGCATTTTGGGAAACGCGCTTGCTGGTCGCCGGCACAATGTAAAAATTCTGACGAAGATCGGTCTGCGATGGGATAGCGAAATCGGAGCGCATTTTTTCGACGTACCACCCGATGAGGGAAACAAACGTATCTTTCGAAACTTACGTCCCTCATCGATCCGATACGAAGTGGAGCAGTCTCTGCGACGGCTGCAAACAGACTACATCGATCTGCTTCAATGTCACTGGCCCGATCCCTCTCACCCCGTAGAAGATACGATGAATACATTGAAACAACTCCAACAAGAGGGCAAAATCCGCGCGATCGGCGTATCGAATTTCGATGTATCTCTACTCGAACGCTCAACGTCAGCACTGGGAGACACTCCCCTAGCCTCCAACCAACCCCGTTATTCTCTTCTCAACAGACGCATCGAACGAGATGTTCTGCCATGGCTCGTTGAAAACCAGGTCGATGCCATCGTTTATTCTCCAATCGAACAAGGACTTTTGGCTGGGGCTGTTCCTCCGGATCGAGTCTTTCCCCCCGGAGACGGACGCATTAAGAATCCCATGTTTCGCCCACACAATCGAATTGCCATTTTAGCTGCTCTCGACGCTATCAATCCTCTGTGTGAAAAATACAACTGCAATTATGCACAACTCTGTTCTGCTTGGTGCTTTCATCGTCCGGGTGTTCGCGCAGCGATCGTCGGAGCGCGAAACGAGCAACAAGCGATTGAAAATGCCCATTCCGCCACATTGAAACTCTCGGCGGAGGACGTACATTTCCTAACCCAACACTTCGCTTCGCTTCGCTGCTGTAGAAAACCATGAACATATTAATACTCTTACTCTCCTGTACAAATGATCCCGCACCCTCTTCCAAACCAACGGAATCGAAGGCGGATCCGCGTCTTCATAATCCCAACCGCAAAAAAGGTCCCCACCCACCCAATCGCGGTGTGAAACCCGGAATGAAGGCAAAGGGTCCTGGATTCTTACCCAGTTCCACACCAGCAGAAGATCTCTCCGGCAGCTGGAACGATGCTCTCGCTCAACAATTTACCCCACCTCCCGCACAGTCAGACTGTCCCGACCAAGACGGAGACGGATTTGTATCCGCCTTGCTTTGTCCTGGCAATCCTCCGTCCACACTCGATTGTGACGATCAAAACCCAGCGGTGACCCCACAAACAGAAATTTGGATTCCTCCGGGACCTTTTCTAATGGGATCTCAGTCTTCGCACGCAGGCTCCGATGAAAAACCGGTTCACACGGTCAAATTGTCGGGATACTGCCTCGATCGTCTCGAAGTTCGCAGCCAAGACTGGTTTCGCTGGCTGCAAGAAACAAAAAGAGAACCATCGGGATCGGATGTTCGTAATATCAAGGAAGGAAAACTCGAATCCAACCGAGGAGATTATCCCGCAGAGGGTGTCACCTGGGCAGAAGCATACGAGTACTGTATCGCACAAGGAAAAACCCTCCCAACAGAAGCACAATGGGAAAAAGCCGCACGTGGTGGTTGTGAACTGGGCAAAGAAAGCAATCGTTGTGATCCCGCCGATCTGCGGCCGTATCCTTGGGGAACAGCGGCGCCGACCTGTGCGCTCGCCAATCATCAGCTCTCTACCACCGGGATGCCCAAACTGTGTGTATCCGATACCCAAAAGGTCGATTCTTTACCTGACGGAGCGGGTCCTTACGGCCATCTGCATTTATCGGGTAATGTTTGGGAGTATGTACTCGATGTTTGGCACCCCAAAGTGTACACCAACGGACGCATCGATCCAAGTGGCCCGGAGAGTGGAACCTTCCATGTTTTGCGCGGCGGTGGTTGGAATACCTTTTCCACCAATATGCGGGCTGCGAACCGTTTTCACGATCTCGTCATGGGTTCGGCGACAGGATTTCGTTGTGCCAGGACACCCACATCCTCTACGCCCGATCCCGTGCCCCCTCTTACGATGGTTACGATTTCTGGTACCGTTCGATCAAACCAAGGTCTAAACGGTCGCGCCCTCTATATCACCGCGTTCGATGCCGCCGACGCCGACGCCAACGGTATGCTCGCACCCGGAAGATCCCCCATTTCTGAGCAAAAACTGACCCCCAACCAAAAAAAGGCCCAAACATTCTCCTTATCGGTTCCCCAAAATGGCTCTTATATTCTCTCCGCCGCTCTCGATGCCGGTACCGGAGCCAACAAAGACGATTATATCTCCGCCTCCGGCTCCGGTGGATTTGGACAAGCCAAGCAGAATCCCATCTCAGCTCCGAGCAGTGTTTCTGATATAGACATCACAATTATGAGCGGTCCACAACGATGAAAAAACTTCTTTTTGCTTTCTTACCCGCATTCGCTCTTCTCATCGTTGGAGAATTGAGCGCGCGGCTTTTCAAAGCAGAGCCTTGTAAGGCTATCACGCCCCAAGCGGGAGATTGGGAAACCATGATCGGTGATTCGCATATTCTGTGTAAACTCGAACCTAATACAGAATTTAAAACCGGCAAAGATGTCACGCTTATCAATGCGGTGGGACTGCGTGAATCTCTCTCCCCTACACAGAAAAAACGCCCGCAAGAAAAACGAGTATTGGTCACAGGGGATTCAAGCATTTATGGCTGGGGCGTGCGTGATCACGAAACCTACGCCGTATATTTAGAGAAGGAATTACGAAGACGGTTTCGGAGAGACATCGAAGTGATCAATATGGGTGTACCCGGATACTCTACGGAACAAACGATCCGTCTACTCAATCAAATTGGATGGACCTACGAGCCTGATCTCGTCATCGTGAGCAACCTTTTCAGCGACTGTAACATCGATGCGTTTCAAGATCGACAAGCGATGGAATTGACCAACCCTACGCCATCCCCTTTCCAAAAGACCATTCAGCATTCTCGCTTGTACTGTGCCGCGAAGATGAAGTGGGTACACTACCAAGCCAACCTCAACCAAAACCCCAATCGGGTACTGATGCCAGGTATCCCAACAGGGCCAAACGCAGCGGTTACACTCGAAAAACTCAATACCTCTTTACAGCTATCTCGTGTTCCGATTCCACACTACCTGGAGAATCTCGATACCATACGACGCGAAGCAAAAAAGAGGGGCGCCAACATGATGCTCGCGCCACTGGCACAAGAGTGGGATGTCGGAATTTGGAATGTCCCCATGCCCAAGCCGAGCCCCGATCATGTATTGCCATGGTTCCCCTACCGCGATGCCCAGAAAGAGTGGGCAGCAAAAAATAATATTCCACAAGTTCGCTTCCAAGAGGTTTTCGCCGAATATCCACGTGCCAAAGCACAACTCTTTATCGACAACATGCACCCCAGTCGCCAAGGAACACAGATCATGGCGCAAGCCGTCGCCAACTATATTCAAAAACACCCGACCATCCTCGGAATACAATAAGGACACAATTAATATATCCTCTTCTCTAAACGGAATTTCGATGTTATGTATTCGACTTATTAAGGTGTAAGAAAAAGACCACCCTTTCATTTGTTGTTTGTGTTCGCCGCCACAGCGAACCTTTTACCCATCGCATCTCAATACAAGGATCCAACATGTGGAGATTCATTCCCCCAATCTTTCTTTTTGGCTGCCCCGTAGAGCCTAAGGATGTCCAAGACCAACAAGAGCAACAACTACCCATGCAAGGCGATAATATGCCACCAGCAGATGGTTCGATGCGCCCCAACAACCAGCAGGGAAACAACCAGCAGGGAAATATGCAGCAAGGAAACATGCAGCAAGGAAACATGCAGCAAGGAAACATGCAGCAAGGTGGCACCCAAGGTGAGCAAGGAGATTTGGGTGGTGGTCTCGTCGAAGATCCCAACGATCCCAATGCCGGACAAGGTATCCCCGAAGGCATGATTCAAAACGCAGAAGATCCCGGAGTAGCCCAAAATCCTGGTGCCGCACAAGATATTCTACCGATTTACGACAACCCACCCTCCTTTGCTGAACTGATTGAAGCCAATAACTCTATCGACATTAATCTTACGATCAACGGAGCAGAAAGCTACAATATGGAGTTCGTCATTGCGCAAGAAAACAACGGACGAATGGCACCCAAGGTTGTTCACATCGAAAAATCCAGCGTTCCAAAAATTACGATTCAAGCACCTAAGGATTTTGATAGTCCGGTTTGGCTAATCATCACCGCGGATGTTGGTGCCGATGGCCCCACCAAAGATGATCTTTTCGGCGGAACAAAAGACCCCCTTCAAATCGGTGCCGAAAATCTCGATCTCGAGTATACGCTCGTCAATGACGACTCTTGGTTAGAAAACCTGCCCTGGTTTTCAAAAGTAGACAATCCCGCCAGCAAAAAAGAAGGAGAGCCCACCGGAACCGAAGGCAATTGATGTGCCCTTGCGTTTATGCATTTGGCTTTGCTTTGCCATTATACTGTGTTGGCCCGTCGCCTTTGATTCAACACAGCTTCTCGGTGACCCACAAATCGATGTATGGAACCATGCTTGGGGCTATTGGTACGTATACCAAAGCCTCGCGGAAGGTACTTTTCCTTTGGAAACCATGCTGGTTGGAGCACCCCGAGGAGGGAGCCTCTATTTCATAGATACGCCCGGTGCCATCATGGCGCTGCCTCTCACATGGGCATTCGGGCCAACGGTTGGATACAACTGGATCCTCATCGTTCGCATCGCCCTGGCCGGCGTTGCCGCGCAACTGCTCGCGGAGGAGCTTTCTTACAAGGGTTTTCACTCCTGGGTTGCCGGCGTCGCCTACGCAGCCTCTCCTTTTCTGCTCTGTGAACTCAAGAACGGCATTTCCGAGGTGTGCGCCATCGAATGGATTGCTTTTTCTCTTTGGGCGGCGGCTCGCGTATTGCGTACCAACCGCATGAGAGACTGGCTTCTACTCGGACTCATGCAAGGCTTGAGTACCACTGCCACTTTTTACTATGGACTGGCTGGTGGGATTCTCCTCACGCCGTTGTTTATCTTTCAACTCTTTCAAAGAACGATACGCGGTCAGTCCATACAAAAATATCTTCTTGGATCCTTCGTCGCCGTTTTGACCACCCTCGTCGTGCTTTTCCCTCATGGATCGGTCTTTTGGAATTCTATTCACCGATATGATCGGCTCGTCATTCGAGACGTTAAGCTACACGATCAACTCTTGCGACACAATGCCGTAGATCCATCCATCTATATTCAGACGGGAGCCTATCAGTCTGTGGATCTTCTCAAGGAATATGGCGAGCCCTTTCTACACACCGGCTATTTGCGTTGGTCTGTTATTCTACTAAGTATCGTTGCGCTATACGCTCATAAAAGAATCCGACATTGGTCTATTTTGGCGATTTTTTCTCTGCTCATGGGTATGGGATCTTATCTTTGGTTTGATGGAGAGTGGGTTCGCCTTTCCGACGGACAACTCCTTTCTCTTCCCTTCGACTGGTTGAGACAGCTATTGCCACAAATTGCCATCACTCACCCTCTCCGTCTTTCGATCGGTGCGCAAGCCCTGTTCTCTGCCTTTTCTGCCATTGGCTTTGCATATTTGTGCCGCAAGGCATCATTGCCGCGGGTCACAATCTTCGGCGTTATCGGAATTATCTTATACGAGGGACTCTTCACCTCTTCCGCACATTGGCCAATCCCAACATCCAGCGCAAGCATCTCTTCGGTATACCAAAAATCCGATTCGCGCGCGGTCTTGGACCTACCGGCAGAAGTTGGTACGTCCATGCAAACGTCTCGCTATTTTTGGTATCAAACGCTTCACCAAAGCCCCATTCCCTACACTCCTGATGTTCGCCTCGGATCTGCGAAAGACCCGCGAACCTTCTCTCACTTCATCGGTCCAGACGGCGTTTCTGAAGAACCCAAGATCCCCAAAAAGAATTTGGCCGAGCACATGAAACAAACCTATGGGCTCATCGTGCTGCACCCCGAACTCGATGCTGAACTCAGTACGGCTTATCTCGAATCTTTCACCCCTGCTTTCGGACTGCCCAAAACCAACCCGGAAGACGGTCTGATTTATTGGGTATTGGCGGAAAGCACCGTACCCAAAAGCGAAGCAACAGAAGAGAGTTCCCTGAAATCATCCGAACCCAGCCGTTTTCGATGTTCTGATTTGGCCAAAGCATTCGCGCGACTCAAACAAGGAACCGAAGCGAAAAAGACGAGTGATCTCTTAATGACCTGCAAACATCAACTCTCGGACTATTGTCTACGGTGGACTAAAAAAGATACGATATCAGAACGAGAGGGCTTGCTTTGCCTTCGTTCTTTTTCTCGCTACCCTATCGATGGAGACATTGATTCGATGCTCCATCTTCTTCGACGTAAGGAGACCAAAATTCGTTTGAAAACCGCAGAACTTCTCAAAGAGCGCGTCTTATCAACACAGTATCGACTCCGTCTACAGCGCCACATCGAAAAAGAACGGATTCCTACGATCACACAGAAATTGCAGGAGGCAATCGACCGTCCTTCCCAAAAATAGAAGCCGGTTCTTGAATGCATTTACACACCGATAAGAGGAGTTCCGATGCTTTTACCCCATCGATCAGACGGTGATCAAAGACCAATGTGATCGGGAGCATCGGTCGAACGGTGGGTACATTATCGATAGGGATTACTTCTTTTTGAATGGTCGACATTCCCCAAAACGTGCCGACATGCAGAAGACGAAGGGGGAGATTGATACTTGCACCACGAAATAAAATGCCGTCCACGTCACTTGGAAGCGTTGAACCCGGATTGCTGAGCGCTGTGGTAACCGGAAAAACATCATACAATCTCTCTGCGAATTTGGGCTGTTGCAACAGCACATCCATCGCGCTCAACGTTTTGAATACTGCTTGACGGGGAAGATTCTCTGCCAAACGAAACATCATCGAGATAAAAGGGTTCTTCGGTGTACCTTGTCGCTCACTCTTGAGGGTAGTGCGACCTTCTTGGGCAATGTCGAGCAGACTTTTTTTATCGAGGTGCTTTATCAGCATCAAACTGAGTTCTCGCGTTTGCCCTCCTTCGTGACCGAGTAAGTTGACAGGCATACCCATATGCACACTCTTTCGACGAAAGATTTGGCCACCAATGATATTGGCATTGGCCTGTGGCACCTTCTGCAAACCATGCGCGATACTTGCGGCAATTAGATGGTGCACACTTACACCCGATAAGCGTTTTAAATACGATTGCGCACATGAAAAATCTACGGAAATATTGACGCTGACCCACGGAACCATCGGCTTGGAAAACCACCAAAGGGTAAATTTTCGAACGGTAGATAGTCGCTTCACATCAAACCAAGAACACAGGAAAGAAACGGCCAAAATCGACGTAAGATAAAGGTTTTACGCGCAAAGATGTAAAATTATATGCCACGGCCTTAAAATGATTCCAAATGGGTGTTCCCTCCTTTCTACAAAGAGGTTATTCTCCTCTATAACCTACATTGAAAGAGAGAGAATATTTTGGAAGCACAACGTCAAGCTATTATTGTCGGAGCAGGAAAAATCGGAAAGCAATTGGTGGAGGTTCTACCTCAAAACTGGTCTATCTCCCTAATTGATCATTCGGAAGAAAAACTCCTCTCTTTTGAAGAATACCCCAATGTTCAGACCATTTGCGGAGACGCGAGTAGCCGGCTCGTTCTCCAAAAAGCGGATCCGAAATCGACCAGCGCCATCTTCTTAACAGCTTTAGACGATGAATTGAACAAAGAGTGCGGCCGAATCGCCAAAGAATTTTTCCATGTAGAAGAAGTCGTCTGCATCTTGCAAAACCCAACCGAAAAGGGTGACTTAGACGAAAACGATGTCATCGATATTTCAAAGATATTGGCTCTCCATATGAGCAACCAAGTCGCAGCGACCTTCAAAGGTGTCGGTATTGGTTTGGGTAAGGGAGAGATCCGACAAATTACCATTCTATCGAGTAGTGCGGCTGTCGGTATGCCCCTCAAAGAGTTAAAACCCCAAAGTTGGCTGGTCGCAGCGATTTATCGAGAACAGAAACTCATCGTCCCACACGGAGACAACATTCTCAAAGCCAAAGATCGGATCCTACTGGTTGGAGACCCTGAAATCTTGGACTCGGAAGAGCAGTTTATCCGAGGTGGTCGTATCTTGTTTCCAACCCAATACGGCTCGAATATCGGATACATCGAACTCGAGGAGCAAGAGAAAAAAGAGGTGAATTGGTTTGTGGAAAACACACTTGCCTCTCAAAGTGTTCAACTCAAAGCCCAAGATTTCGACCTATCCAGCAAGAAGGATACGCAAATCACGCAAACGGTCAATACGGAAAAAGTGGGATGCCTCGTTCTCAAACCCTCCCCGATTCCTTGGGCTTCTCGCGTCGGCTTAACCCGCTCCAAGCAGAACCAGCTCCTTCTCGCATCACGGGTTCCTGTCTTTGTACCGCGAGGGAGTATTCCGTTCAAAAAAATTCTCTTGGCCGTTGGAACCCAAGAGCATGCAACGACCGTCGCCGCCATTGCCGTCGATCTCTGCAGGCAATTTGAGGCAACCTTGACCTCTTTGAGTGTGATTACCCCTCACTCCGACGAAAAAGAAGCGGACGATATAGAAAAAATCCCCAAACAAATATCCCAAATCGCTCGCAGTAACGGTATTGAAATCGAAAGAATCGTGGACAAGGGAAATCCCATACACAAAATTCGGGAACACGCTGCCCAATACGATCTATTGATCCTCGGGTACTCCAGATCTTCTCGAAACACCATCTTCAAGCCGGATATATCTATGCATCTTTTGCATGATACTCCTTGCTCAACCCTTTTCGTCCCTTGGGATGCGGCAAGACGATGAGTGGAGGAGGAGAAATAGTCGGACTCAGCGGTGCGGCCGCTCTCCCCTTGGTTTTAATGACCTTGGGTGCCATTGCCATGCCACCGATTGCTAAACGAATTGCAATCCCGGTTGCCGTAGCGGAAATTGTATACGGATTCGCAATTGGCGGCAGCGGCTTCGATATCGTTGGAGATCCAAACAATCAATTTATTCGCTTCTTGTCTGACCTCGGCTTTGCTTTCTTTTTATTTTTAGCCGGACTGGAGATTGATTTTAAAGGAATAGAGCGCAGACTTCGAGAATTGATTCTTCCCTTTGTTTCCTCTTCGCTCGCATTTGTTTTTTCGATCTCAATTTCAGAATACTTTGGCTGGGGACTGTGGCCGGGTATCGCAATTGGCGCAACATCGGTTCCCCTACTCTTGGCGGTAGTCCGCGAAATGCAGCTCAACAGTTCGCCTTTGGGTCAAACGATGATTGCATTCGCCGCGATGGGAGAACTGATTACCATTTTGGTGCTCTCCTTGGTTGAAGTTACGACCGTTGCAGATGGAAACGTTTCCAAAATCATCTTTGGTATGTTTTTGCTTCTTTCTTTGGTGTTGTCAGCGATTGTCGGTGCTTCTGTGTTACGCACCCTAATGTGGTGGTACCCGCAGTACTTCACACAGCTCACCGCACACGACGATCCCACTGAAATTGGAATCCGCGTCGGCTTCGCGATGATGTTCGCCTTCATCGGTTTATCCATCCTCACCCACACGGAACCCTTTCTCGGCGCGTTTATCGCCGGTGCCATTCTCAGTTTCACCATTCGTAACAAAGGGGCACTCGAGCACAAACTCTCTTCGATGGCCTACGGTTTTTTCGTTCCCATCTTCTTTATCCACGTCGGTATGCGACTCGACCTATCCTTTGAGATGCTCAGCCGGAACGCAAAAGAGATCGGCCTCGTCCTTCTTGTCATGCTCGTTGTAAAACTGATTCCCGGTGCCCTCTTGAGACTCCGCAACATGGAGTGGCCCGCCATTATCGCTACTTCGAGTCTCTTAGCGGCTCCCCTTACGCTGGTTATCGCCATTATGGAACTGGGCGTAAAAAATGGAGCTGTCGAACCCGAAATGAGCGCCAGTATCATTTGCTCCGGTATCGCCGCAAGTCTGATTTTCCCCTCGGTTGCCCGCAGCCTTCTTCGCAATGAGTCCGCTCCGGTTCCGGCACCACAAGAAGCGGCACATCACTAACGATTCTTTGAAGTGGAGAACGTGCTATTCCGCGCAGGTCGAGTATCCTAGGGCCTCTAAACGGGCGCATTCCTCTTTGCTAATATGACGTTTTTGGGATGTTGAGACCTGCTGATCTTTGAGCGAAGAGATCAGCGCTTTGTAATCCGCTTGCGATTGAGAAAACACGTTGGGAATGTCATTGGACAACACGGCTTCTTCTGGATCATTCGCAATGGAGTAGACCAAATTTGCTCTCTCTTGTTGAATCCATTTCCACGACAAATTTCGGACGGAAAACTGCGGATTTGGCATCCAAGGATCGGTATTGGCATAATGAACCACGTCCCCTTTGGGCTCGGCAGATATCAGGGGTAGCATCGAGGTTCCCTGCATGCGAGAATCACCTCGTATGCCAGCGAGTTCAACAATGGTTGGCACCAAGTCGATCAAACCAACTTGCTCTTGTATTTCTACACCGCCGCGAATACCCGGCGCACGTACAATTAGAGGAATACGAAGAACCGAATCCCACAAACCCGCTCGGTGATTGAAATAATAACCGTGCTCGAAGGATTCTCCGTGATCCGATGTCACAACCACGATCGTGTCGGTATCGATGCCGTCCAGTAAAGGCTGTATCGTTTCGTCGAGTGCGCTAATCTCGCCGTCATACAAGGCTAAAACATGTTCGACGTCTCTTTTCGATGGCTCTTTTTGGCCGTCTCGATACGGTCTTAGCACGCGATCCGTTCCGTCGATGCTTCCCCGATACGTCGGATCGTACTTCGTATCCCATGGAGGGGGTGGAGTATAGGGAAAATGTGCGTCAAAGTAATGTACGAAGGCAAAGTAGGGCTGCTTTTGCTTTTGAATCCACTGCAGCGCACGACTGGTCACCTCAGACCCCTTTCGGCTCATGTCTTCTTGTGAAAAAGTAAAACGATCGTCGTATACGTCAAAACCGCGCGACAAACCCGACGCAGAGTCTGTTAACGTAACACCACCGATGAACGCGCCGGTGCTGTAACCGTGCTTTTTGGCTATCTCAGCCAAGGTTGGTCCTTTGTAAATTGATCCACCGTTCCCCGGTACGTTTCCGTGCACCAGTGGCATCACCCCCGTCATCATCGACCAATGCGAAAGCGCCGTCTCCGGAAAATGCGTCACGGCTTGTACGCACACCAATCCCGCATCGGCCATTTTTTGCAGATTGGGCGTTTCCGCGCGTCCTCCGTATACAGACAGGCGGTCGGCACGCACCGTATCCAAAGAAATAATCACGATCGATTTGGGATTGGGATCCGATTCGCCCGTCCAAGAGAATGTTGGCTCGACCTTGAGCGCGGATTTTCCATGCGGCATTCCGCCTGGAGGACCTCCACCCTTTGGAAGCCCTCCACCCTTTGGGTGGCCGTGCGGATGCCCCTTTGGCGGCCCGCGAAGGGGAGCGGGATTCGAACCTTTACTTTGAGATACGACCGTCGTCTTTTCCTTTTCAGACGGAGGGGCGTCTGAACAAGATATCAACCAAAACCAAATCATCGTGGACTCTCCAACTGCGCGTAGTAAATTTCGTTTTCACCCCGAACGCCTTGGTTCCAAACGACGTGAAAGTTACCGGCTTTGTCTACATCGATCGAAGCGAGACCGGGTTTACCCCAATTGATGTCTGCGACTTTTTTGGGCTCAGACCAGCGTCCGCCTACGTTGAGGCTGTACACCAACTCAGCATCCGAACCCGCATCCCAGCCCCAAATTAAACACAAAACCCCCCGATCGTTGATCGCGATATCCGGATCGAAGTGGAATCCACCATAACCCTTGGATATTTCTTGTACCGGCCCCCAATTACCCGGCTTTCCCGATCGAACATAAATATACTTGGGTATGCCGCGTTCTTTGTGAAACCAGGTAATATAGTCGGTTCCATCTTTGGCAAAGGCAAAGTGTGGTCTCTCTCCAGGTTTTCCGTTCGCAGTAATATTTTCCGGCTTGGAAAAAGTACCGTTCCGGCCATCTACAACAAACAGCGTTGTTTCGGTTCCACCGGTGCCAATGTCATAGCCCGCCAACACAGAGCCATCTGGACGACGCTCTACGTTGGTGTGCCAAGCATCGTTTTTGCCGTCGCTAAAAGACTGTATCTTCGACCATTTCCCATTTGAATACCAACGCCACCGCGCTTGAAATTTATGCTGCGGACCCAGTTTTTTACCGATGAAAACGTAGGCCAAATCAGACCCCACCGTATTGGCGAGATGACCCGATCCGATCTCTCCACCATCGTCGGGCGTTAATCCTTCATAAGCAGACCACTTTTGACCATCGAATTGCGTCAAAAAACCACGCGATCGAAAATCCTTGAGGGCATGATCGTAGACCACCGCAATCGAACCATCTTCTCGCGCAACGATATCAGGTCCCCAGTTGCGCTCTTTGTCATGTCCCAACGAAATCGGATCCATCCAAGACAGTCCGTCCATCGATCGCCGATGCCAAATGATATCTCCTTGGTCTCTGCGATCGTAGTATAAGACATGCAGCATACCGGTAGGAGAATATGCGATTTGTGGTCTGTATCCACCGTAAGGTTTATCCGTCAATTTTTGTACGGCCTTCCAATTACCCATTGCGGTAATCGGACGACCTTTGGGAGCCGGCCAGTCGTGAAAGTTTGGAAAGCCAGACGGATCTTGCATGGCCGCTCCGGATCCAGCCGTCATCGAAGCATCTCCACCCTGACGTCCTTTCATGACGGGACGCTTGCCCCCTTGTTGGTGATGAGGCACTCCTTGGCTGTGAACCGGTTTGGAAGCATTGCCTTCTTTCTGTGATATCGGAGATGCAGATTCGACATTGGCTGGCTCTCCGCTCCAGGATAATAGAAGTGTAATCCACATAAAATTCTCCGTCATGAATCGTATTTATCACTGCACGATCATTTTTCCAAATGGGAAGGCGTGATAAAACCGTTTGAATAGAATAAGGATAACCCGTATCATGCTTTGGATACTCCTCCACTATACATGGGCAGAGCCAGCCGTACCGATTCCCGCGGGAAGCTTTCTTCGCGGAAGCGGACGATCTCCCGACGACAGCCCGCAACACACCGTTCAACTCTCGGCTTTTTCTATCGATCTACACGAAGTCACGATCTCGGAATTTGAATCCTTTGTGCAGGATGGCTGGAACCGAGATGAGAATTGGAGCCCAGAGGGACTCCGCTGGAGAAATTTAAATCCATCGGGCGCACAGAAAGCAAACCGTGCGGCCGATCGCAGCGGAAATCATCCTGTCGTCGCCGTATCTTGGTATGAAGCCGACGCATACTGCCGATTCAAAGGAGGTCACCTGCCCAGTGAAGCGCAATGGGAGCGAGCCGCCTGCTCCAACCGAAATGATCGCTTTCCGTGGGGAGACAGCGAAGACGTGGAAGCTGTTTGGTATTCCGGCGGAAAATACGGCCACCTGCAATCCGTTTTGACCAAGCCTGTCGATCAGGCTCCCAAGCGCCAGCGTACGGCAGATGGGCTTTTTCACACCGTTGGTAACGTTTGGGAATGGACTGCAGATTGGTACCACAAAGACAGCTATCAAAACAAGGAGAGCCCCGATCCCGTTGGTCCATCCACCGGCACCTGGAAAACGCTTCGCGGCGGCTCTTTTATGAATCTTCCCAGCTACTGCACTTGTACTCATCGCGAACCGGCACGTCCCGATCGCGTCTCTTTCACCGTAGGTTTCCGATGCGCGTACTCTACTCGTTAATCCTCTTCTCGTGTAACCAGGAGACTTCGGTTCGAGAGGAAAATGGGATGATCTACATTCCTGGCGGATCGGTAAAACTCGGTCCTCGAACTCTCTCTGCCGTTCCAGGCTGGACTCCCCCCTCCGATCCCACGGGCATTACCCCTGGAGGGGGCTCCGGCAACAACAATCGCGCCGCCGGCGGTCCACCGGTTCATCGACCGGGCGGAAAAGGTGTCGGACACGTTCGTCCAGGCTCGGGTATGCCTTCAGCCCCACCCAACATGCCCGGAAACAAAGCGAAGTTCACCGGTGGCATAGAAGAGAAGTGGACGGCCAATCCGGGGAACCAACAAAAACACCTTCAGGTAAGCGTATCCGGTTTTTGGATGGACAAAACCGAAGTCACGCGAAAAGCTTACAAGGAATTTCTGGATGAAACCGGCTATCGCCCCCCCTTCGTCGATGAAAATTGGGCTGCCGACGGATGGAATTGGAGCGGAACGGATTATCCCAAGGGTACCGGGGATCATCCCGTACTGATGGTAAACTGGTACGACGCGCAAGAATACTGTTTTTGGAAGGGAAAGCAGTTACCGACGGAAGCGCAGTGGCAACTCGCGGCACTCGGAGACGTGTCATGGGAGAACGACTACCCGTGGGGAAAGAACTATAAACACAACGTGCACAACCACGGCAAAATCTTAGCCCCCAATTTCGACGATTCAGATGGCTATCTCTACACCTCTCCGGTCGGAAAATTTCCGGAAGGCAAAAGTCCATACGGTCTCTTGGACGTTTTTGGAAACGCTTGGGAATTTACCGCGGACTATCGTCGTCCATCATGGAAATTCTATGAAAATACCGATGACTCTTCCGATGTGTACGCACCGGGTCCCGGTCTGTATGTAGCGGTTCGCGGTGGCTCGTATTTTTTCGATCTTCGTCCCAATCCAGGCGGTGAACGCAACGAGTTTCTGACCGAAATTCGACGTAAAACATCCGGTTTTCGGTGCGCACGGTGAAACGATGGCTCATGCGGCTACTACTCCTGATCGGAGGAACACTCATCGGTGTTCTGGTTGCAGAACTGTTCGCTCGAATTCCAGCGTTTCCCTCCGAAGCAGATCTTCTCTTTAATTCGCCGGACAGCTCCCCGATGGGTTTGTACGTCCTCGATAAACAAACCCGTCAACTACCGGCCAAAAACTTTCAAACCCAAGCGCGCGCATTGGGAACCACCGTCGCACTTCGCACAAATGAACTGCAGTTGCGAGGCCCACCCAGCAAAACCATTCAAGGGGAACAGTGGCTCGCCGTGGGTGACTCTTTTACCATGTCGGTACAAGTATCGGAAGAGGACTCGTTTCAAGGGCAGTTGGGTTCCCAAAAAAAAGTTTATATTTGGAACGGTGGCGTCGATGGATACTCAACGTGGCAAGCCGGCCTCCGATACGACCAAGTTCGACATAAAATACCAATTCAAACCGTGATCCTTACGTTTTTCACCGGAAACGATTTCCAAGACAACGAACGATTTCTCTTTATGCGCACACAACCGCTGCCAGGGAAAAATGGTGATCCCATTCCGCGTAGAAAAATTCCAGCATGGAAACTCTTTTTGCTGCAGCATTCTTATTTGTACGCGCATGCCCGTATTTTTCAGCATCGGCGCTCTCTTGTATCAAACCAAAAAGAACAAGCACGAAACTGGCGCGACGAGCTAAGCATCTTCAGCAAAGTCGGGCAGCAGCGGCTGCAAAACCTAACGAAAAATAGCAGAGACGCCTTGCAAGATCTAAAAAGACGTACATTGCGCGGCCGCTCAAAGCTACTCGTTGCCATCGCTCCTCCGGCGTTCGTCGTAGACCAAAAAAGAGCGAAGGCCACGTTCGAGCTCGTTGGCATCGATCAAAAAGACGCCCTTTTGGATGCTCCCCAACAAGCGATTCAACAAGTATTACAACAGCTAAACATACCGTACTGCGACTTAACGTCTTCCTTGAAAAAGAGTGAACAAGAACAACCAACATACCTCAAAACCGATGGACATTGGACGATACACGGACATAAAACCGTTGCCCAAACACTTCATCAATGCCTTTCAAAACCATGAAAATATTATTGCTCATACTCGCCTGCTCTTCGAACCCAGACACACCTCCCCCGGAAAAAACCACGGTAGAGAATCTCGATCAAGGACAAAAACATCCACCTCTGCCCGCGAACAACCCCGTTTGGAATTGGGATGCGAAGGGTTTCGTACCAGACTTTGGATGGTATGGAGAACACTCTTGGATGGATGTTCGCATGCGGGTCGCCGGTCACCTTTCGGCGGCGGGACGAGACCTAGCCCGTCTGTATGCTCAAAAATCGGACTGGAAACGTGCAAATCAACACTATCAAAACGTAGCAACAACCCTAAAATCCATCCCGAGTAGCACAAAGGGAGTCTCGAACGATATCAATTCTCTTCTTATACGGGCTGCCCAAAGAGATGCGTCCACGACAAAAGCCCTTCAAGAAGAGACAACCTTACCGATACCCGAAGGCAATCTCGCTCCATTGCGGGTGCGCTATTTGGAACTCGCGCGCGAACACGCACGTGGAAAGGATGTATCGAAGGAAGCGAGCGCACTCCAAAAAGATCTGCTTCCTTTACTCAATCCGCGCCAAGATTTAGAGATAGAAGGATTTGATGACTTCAAAAGTCGTCACTTGCTGCGGGTTCGACTTTTTGAAGCATACCTCGACGCACTGGATCCCATCGGACTGTCTGAGAGATGGGGCTACTGGACCTCCGAAGAGATTATACGACAAGCGATCTCTGTTGGACTCGCCGCAGAAAAGCTCGGCGGTACTTCGTGGACAAACGAAGCCCAAAGTCGATATGGGGAATACGCAATCTCCATCGGTACAGACCCGCTGTTATGGCCAACAGAAATCGCGAAAAGCCTGCGCAGCAAAGACCAAGAGGCCACAGCAACCCCTGAAGAGTTCGGTGCACTTCCCACGGGAGACAGTCTCATCGATGTCGGTGCGCATCCCGGTCCCAAAGCCATTGGTGATCTGATGAAATGGGGACTGAATGATGAACAACACAAACGCTGGCTTCAAGACGCGATCCAAGATATCATGGCTCCCATCAAAGAAGAACCGACGCGTACCGTACAGGCCTACCAAAAACACGTTCAGTATTTAGAAGATGCCAAACACGGTAGTCGCTTTTACAACGTCAAACAGCTACGCAATGCAACCGTTCGACAACTGGCGTTACAAGGACACTACATTCAAGCTCACACGGTTTTAATGGAAAATTTTCCCCTGCATCATCAAGACTGGGCATGTCCGAATCGAGAAGGCATTCTTTTGGCGTTGGTCGGTCGCCTGGAAGTTCTCTCTGAACGAGAAGAGGCTTCTCAAACCTTAGAACGTGCTTTAAAAGCCGGTAGCCAGTTCCTTTCGCAGGTCGACAAAGCGGAGAGAGGAGAGATTAACGGTCCCAAACCACCCCAACTAAAACCACCAAAGGGCAGCAAACCCGGCATGGGAATCAAGAGCCCAAACCGTAAACCACCACCGAGCCGCAACGCTCCACCGGCTCCCCGATAGCCGGTATTTCCTCTTCTGAAATCAACCACCGATACCCCAACCTGCGTAAACGATGGATTTGAATTCTACGACTCCCTTCTCGGAATCCGGAACCACGTAAACGCTCCGTTGTTCTTTTGTTTTCATCCAAAGCCCAAGAGGCAATTCCCGTATGGGCGGCCGGTTGACCGTGCATGAGTTGATAGAGTTGCGACATGCCCATTTCACCATCTTTGCCATCCCACGGCCAAATCAAGGTCGGTCCAACGTAGGATTGCTTACATTGTTATTTTGGCAAAGCGGTAATCGGAGCGTTCAAAGACAGTCCACCAAAAAGAAAGGCATCCATCAACAAAACCCCTCCGATGATCCACGGAGCCCTTGCGTTCCGTTGTTGAAGATAGGACGTCGCATAGGCACAACACAACGCAAAACCAACAACACTTAAACAAAGGTAGCGCGTAGGTTGTGTCAAGGGTCGAGCAACACTGTCCATCACACCATTTAAAAATAAAAAGGGAAAGGCCAACCCGTGAAACAAAGACCCGACAGAGAGCAATAAGCCGATCACTGCAAATCCGAACCACGGTCTGGATTTGGGCTCCTTCCAAACGGCATAAAGAGAAAGAAGTACGACAGAAAGCCCTAAGTAACGTCCGCCAGCGGCTTCCGTCGCGGTTACCGCATCGGTTGTCCAACGAACGGATCGCGGCCAAAAAAACTCGGTACCCGACATACGCGCCCAAGGAAGCTCTACGATATCCCAAACGCGCCCCAGCAAGCGAACTTGCTGTCCCGCAACTTCTCTTGGGTAATCCGGATTGGCCGAAGCGCCGAATACAGATGCAATATACAGAATACCGATACTCCCCAAAAGAAGCGATAAAACCACCATCGGTCTACCTTTACGACGCTGCAACCAAAAACAACCACACAAACCGGGCAAAACCGGTGCGAGATACGGATTTTCTAACGCCATCCAGATCATGCAAAAAGCACCCAAGAAAGCATATCTCCACTGTTCTGTTTCCATTTGCAAAATGGCATACAAACCAAAAACCATCGGTGCAGCTGCAATCGCGACCAACGAACCCTCTCCCACGCCAAAAAACAAATAGGTGCCAACCAGTGGTATAGCGCCGGCAACCAAGCATGCGTAAAACTCAAAAGAAGCCCGACGAGCCAATAGAAAGCATCCCAAGCAGAGCATCCAAATTTGCATCAAAGATGCAAAGATTAGCGCCGGCCCAACACCAAAAACCGGCTCCATAGCAGACCATAACAAGGCACTCGACGGTGAAAGAATTGTTCCTTTGGCACCGTAAGGATAATTTAAAAGCTCGCTGTCGACACCCGAAATCGCCGCGATGCCCTCCTGCTGAAACCACCACATACCCCAAAGTGTGGAGACAACGTCTGGACCAGCACCAAAAATCCCTCCATCGATTAAACAGGAAAGAAATGGTACTCCCGCCAGCAGGCATATCAATAGTGGGAGAAGGAGACGCTTAGCCATCATCCGCGGGTGGACTATCCCCAGGTGGGTTGCCTCCGGGGGGCGTTGCTCCAGGTGGGTTGCCTCCGGGGGGCGTTGCTCCCGGTGGCGTTCCTTCTGATGGCGGTGCTCCTCCAGGCGGTACGTTTCCAGGCTGTTCGGAGGGAGGCTCTACCCCTTCAGGCAAAGCTTGTCCATTGTCCTCGGGTGGCGCATCCTCATCTAAGTCGGCATCGGGATTGGATCCGGGAACGGGATCTGGTGGTGGGATGACGCCGTCCGTTGGCTCTTTTTGCGGAAAGACACCGACCGTCAGTTCTATGCCTTCCACAGAACCACTCACGGACAGTGGACCTGAACCACGCATTCCCATACGCTCACCTTGATTGGGAACCCCGTCTCCGTTGGCATCGTCGACGACCTGTAATACAACCTTAGAATTATCGGGCACATACAAAGAAAAGGCACCCGCGCCATCCAAAGTCGCCTGCGTGATTAGCTGCATTGCGCTGGGATCATTGTTGTTTCCCTCCGGTGGCGGTGGCAATGCGCGAACCAAAATACGACCCACACAGTCATCACATCGAACGTAACCGTGTATTACACCATCGCCCTTGAGCTCACTTTGCGAATATCGGGGCACGAGTTCGGTATCCGCTAAATCTCCGGGAAAAGTCCCCATTGTGGGCGGTGCATGGGCGAGTTTATTATCAACAGTCCCATCCACATTGGTTGGAATGGAGTTAGCAGCGGACATATCTGCCTGATCTTTGGCGGCGGTCCCGTCCACAGCTCCCTGATTTTGATCGATTGGCTCCGGACATCCAATCAAAAGAAGAGAAATCAAATTATACACAGCGATTCCTTTGGGTTTGAGGAAAAAGAAAACAGGTAGAATTGGTTAACCCTTTCCGTGGTGTCACGGCAATTGACTGGATATGAAAAGCGTAAATCAACGTTCTTTTCTGGATGTTTCTCTTAAGAATTCAAACAGTTGAATCTCATCACGAGAGCAGTACAAAATAAGTCGGTCTATGCTTTTTTCCAATAGAGAGTTGTGCGGCATCCTCTGCTGTGCCACCACCATGCTCAAAATCATGGCTGGGTCGCGACAAGCCCCCCAATCGATGCTCGATGGATCTATCGGCTCTCCGGAGAGGAAGTGCAATATCTGAAGGTACAACGTCTCATCCTTAGAAAGGGTCGCGGTCTGCAACTGACCAACCTTCGCCTGCAGGCGTTGCGGATCTATACAAAAAGTAGATACATGCTGAGCCCTAGCCAAACGAATATGGTGCGCGCTGCGTAGAGATTTCGCTTGCCACATCATGCGATCAACGATTTCACGCGCTTTACTCAATTGATAATTCCATAAACTGATCGTGACCCTAAAGCAGGAAGCTCTCCACCATAATTCTACGTTTCCACTCAGCAAGGAAATCGCAGCCGCGAGCTGAAAACTCTGAATTGCACTCATTTGATTTCCGTGTATCAAAGTCCATTGTCCCTTGCTCAAAGAAGATTGAGCGACGTTGCTAATTGAAGCCAATTGCTTTGCCTGAAAAAGAAACTGACGAACCGGTTCTCGCAAATCTCGACGAGAAGGATTTTCAAAGCAACACTCCAAATATTTTCGAAAACTATCTCCCCAAAGGGATTCCTTGGGGCTGCTGCTTTGCATGACCGTTTCAAAATTCTGTTTTGCGTGTGCCAGTTCTCCTCGCGTCCAATGATAACGACCGCGAAGCCACAACAATTCTGTATGCTCGTGCTCCTCATGTAAGAAATCGTGTAAAGTCATCGCAAGAGTGGGCTGTTGCTGATTGAGTGCGGCCGCGATTTGTATCCTGCGCACCTTCGCCAAACCTTCCGCCGAAATCGTCTGCTCTTCGAGGAAGCGTCGAATGCGTGTATCGAGCTCTTCGTATTGACGCTGGGCGAGTAAAACTTGAAAAAAGAGCAGATGCGACTCATTGCTAAAAGACGGCTGTTTCTTTACGCGAATCGCAATCTGTGTTCCCCAAAAAGCAACATCGGTTCGACCAAAATCCAATGCCTGCTGAATGCTTTTCAAAAGTAAGGGAAGCGGAGTCACCTCGTCTCCGGCTTGAATCAATGCTTCTGCCCAAGCGAGATTTCGGATGTGTACGTCCTCGTGCTTTGCCAGAGTCCAAACGTTTGCCAAAGCCAAATAATGCCTTTGCATCGCTTGTTCACGAAAGTACATTTGCACTTCTTTGCAAAGAAAGTAAATCCAGCGTCCCCGCTCTTTCAAAACATTTTCCGTGAGTAGAGAATCGAGCTCTTCCGCATGCTCGACCAATGCATATCGCGGTAACGCTACCGGAGAAATAGAGAGAACGATCAAGAATTCAACGGCCGCCTCCGTCTGATCGGTCACCAACGTATCGATCAATGTCTCTCTCCATGTATCGCGCCACCGTATTGAATACGGGTGCCCCAATAGCGTATGCAATCTGCCCGATCTTCCCTGCACAATCTTCGTCCACTGCGTCGGATTGTCGATGGATAGAGATTGCAAGTGCGATGCGAGACTGCTTTCGGAAAGAGGTCTCAAGTCGACGCGTTCTGCGCCCAATTTCGCCAAATGTGCTATTTTTTGCGCGGCAAGCGTTCCCTCTGCCACCTCTTCTTCATCCATGATAGCGAGAATCAAAATGGGAAATGAACCAAAGGATTGACTCAAAATAGAGAGACACAGATCCAAACCATCACCGCTGAGTTGTGAACGTTGCGGCTGCTCGAGAAGAAGACAGTGACCTCCTTCATCTCTGAGTTGCTGCAGTAAAAATAACAATCCAATCTGTACCTCTACCGTCTGATTAAAGTGTGACCAAAGAGCCAAAGCCGTCGCTTCTCTCCGTCTGCGTTCGGGATGTATCGATCTTTGCTGTAAAAATTGCTCCTCTATTCTCTGAATCAAAGATTGCGCGTTCTCTTCTTGTGGAGACAAGAGATCGCGTATACCTTGGACAAAACCGCCGTACTTCGGATAACGAATGTGGGTAAATTTCATCCGTCCAGAGGTATAAAGACCCGTCGCGATCTCCTTTGCCAAATAGGATTTGCCGAGCGCTTTCGCTCCAACAATGCTCAACATTTTGGGACGCCGACTCTCATGCGCACGACACGCAAACGCCCATATCTCTTTTTGTCTCTGTACATAAGGGGAAGAGAAAGAGATCGGATCTTTTAAAAGCAGTGGTTCGACAACAGAGTCGAGTACCGATGATGGTGCTTTGGGAATTGACTTTGAAGCCGTAACCGTTTCCGATAGAAATTCAGCGCTCCAATTCTCGGTCAACGCACACAACCACTGGCGAATAAAAACGGCCGAAGATGCTCTTTGATGGTACTGACCAGTCGTCACCTTTGCGATTAAAGGCTCCAAAACGGAAAAAGATGCACTGTTTTGTACACAGTAATGTAAAATCTTACCCCATGAATACAGATCGCTCCAAGGCCCAACATGCTTGTGCTTTCGTTTTTGCTGTTCGGGAGATTGCCAACCCATCGTTCCTGAGATTTCCTTCGGATCGATATTCAGCAACGAGAGACTTCGTGCGACCGAAAAATCCGTCACCCAAATCTTTTTATTGTGCAGCAAGAGATTTTCCGGCTTTAGATCCTGATGCAGTATGCGATAAAGATGCATCTTAGAGAGTACGAGTAAAACTTGATCAAGCCATGTGAGAACGGTTCCAAGAGTTTGTGGCTTTGATATTGCATCCGTAAAATTTTCAGATGCGAGTCCCAGAACCATGTACATCTGAGAGTCGTTCTGATCATTGTCGTAAATCGGTACAACGTGCGGCCCAGCCATACGCCTTAGTAGGGCAACTTCTTGTGTCCAACGAAAACGAAATTTGCGAAAGGCTGATAGTCTAGGGTCTGAAACCTTAAGGGCAACCTTGTGTTTTTTTAGGGTATCGTAAGCAGAGAAAACGGATGCGTTTGCACCATCTCCGATCTTCTCTAAATGACGGTAACGATTCGGTAATGCGAATTGCATACCTCAAAGCTCCAACTGTACATCCTCATCCAGTTTATCGGTTAGAAGGCTGGAGAGTTCTTGTATCATGGATGCGCCAGAATCTCGCTCTACCCATTCTTCACTTACGCGAAGAAAGTGCCAAGCGGTATAGTTTGCCGACAACCACAATTCGTGCGTAGGCGTTTGCAAGGAAAGCATGAAGACTGCGCCATCCTCAAACGTTATCGAAAGCGTTCCCGGCGTTCTGCGAGGCTCAAACTCACCGAATTCAAGCTCATCTATTTGGCTGAGTAACTTATCCAGTACGCTTTCTGCGTCTTTACGAAATTGAGACTCTTCCTTAAAATCCGACGTTCTGTTCATTGGGTACCTCTAGTTTTTGAACTTTTTTTGGATTGCATTTTCTATTTTATCCAGTGCTCGTAGTAGCTCCTGCTTGGTCGCCATCCCCACGCTCATACGAAACCAACCGGATTCTTCTTTCATATCAAAGGCTTGAAACGGCACAATCGCAACGCCGGTTTCCAAAAGCAACCAGCGTCGTATTTCTTCGTTGCAGGAAAAGCCTTTACCGATCAGATTGAATCGGACACTCAAATAAATCGCACCTTGAGGGGAAATCGCGTCAATGGGTATGCCTCTATTCCGCATTTCACAAATCGCTTGGTACAAAGCGTTTAGCCGCTCTTGAACCGAATGCAAGAACTGGCTCAAATATGCTTTATATCGAGTTTTGTCTTGGAGAAGCCATGCACTGGCATGCTGCTCCGGCGCCGACGCCCAGGCGCCCATATGCGCCAGTAATGTAACCATCTTGGGCTGTATAGCAGGTGGAAGCACCGCCCAACCAACTCTTAGCCCCGTACTCGCAAAGTTCTTACTCATGGCATCCACGTGAATGACATACGGCGCAACCTCGGGAACCAATGATATCGGAGAGACGTGACGTACAGAATCATGCGTCAACATCCAATAGACCTGGTCGTACACAAGCATGACAGGACGCTCTTTTCTTTTCTTATTTTCATCGACAATCACCTGAGCGATATTGCGTAGTTCCGTCGCGGAGATCATCGTTCCTGTTGGATTAAGAGGGGTATTGAGAATAATGAGCTGCGCATCCGAAATATGGCGTTCGACCTGCTCTGCCGTTGGATGAAAGTTATTTTCAGCCGTAGTGGATATAAACTGGTGATTCGTCTGAAAGAGATGTGCATAGTAACCAACATTCCAAGCGGGTAGAAAGCTTATGCTTTTCTCTCCCGGGCCCGTAAACATCTTCCAAGACGCATACAGCGGAGGTCGAGCACCGCTCGCAATACATACAGACGATGCATCTATATCCAAACCCAGCGCGTCTCGGTACAGATTGGCAATCGCATCCCGCAATTCAAACACACCCGATGATGGTGGATAGTTGGTTTTGCCTTCTCGATAAGCACGCGAAACCCGACTTGCGAATTCGTCGTGAATCGGAAAAAGATTTGGGTGAAAGTCCCCGATGGTAAGATTGATGATCTCTACGCCTTTTTCGCGCAATGCACGCACTTCTTGAACGATTTGCAAGATCATGGATCCACGCATTTCTTCTATGTTAGGATGAACAAAACTCATATTTGGCTCTACAAGTGATTATAACAGGCATCCCGAAAGGACAGTATATTATATGCGGCTGTGAGCGAGGATGCCAACTTACACCGACCGAGTTCGGAACAAAACGGCGACAATTTCACTGCGTGTGGAAAGGAGCCTAGGGAAGCTGCATTACGGATGCAGCCCGCTTCTCGGCAATGCTATCTATACTACGCTAAAGCGGAGCCCATTAGGAGAATACGCACCAAATCTCCTTTGATTGCCCCATTAGCGTGGGCAGCTTCAAACTTTTGGGCGGCTTCTTGAAAATTCATCGCCGTTGTGTAGAAACTACTTTCTTCGCCACTGGCGGTGACAAAACATTCATATGCTTTGACTAAAATCACTTTCTTATTCGCTTCTTCGGAGGAGGAATCTTCTGAGGATGAATCTTCGTCTTCAGAGGACGTCGATTTAAAATTCGATTTCTTTCGGAAGTTTATTTTTCTTTTCCCCGCTCTCTTTTTGGGTCTCCTCTTTCGCGAGTTCCCTCTCCTTTTCGTGTTTTTTTGCGGTTCTGCGCTCTCGTCATCTCCCGCAAAGATTTTTTCACCGAGAACCGCGTCGACCACGGGCTCCAATAAACCGTACTTTTGAATCGTAGCAGCCTTGTCTTCCCTCAACTCAGATAGGTGACGACACGCCGCAACCAGCGCCTCCGGCAAATCCAAATTTTTGGCAATTGTTTTATCGGCCGCTTTGGACGATATGTTGGGTAATGCAGCGGCCATCGTTTTAATGTTGTCTTTGAATGCTTTGATTTCCTTCTTCTTTCGGTAACGAGAAACTGCTGGCATCGTTACGCCCGTCTTTTCAATGATATATCGGTCTTTCACGCAACCCAATAGATGCGCGTACTTGTCCACTTTTGATGAGCGCTTCTTAGTCTTCGCCATTCTTTACTCCACTTCAGTTGTTAATATCTCTTACCGTAGTACAGTTACTTTGACAATAAAACCAAGCGATAAAGTTAACTTATTTTCACTTGTAAACTCTATTTACTTTTTCACTCCATGTTGCGCTCCAACAATTTTATCTCTTCCTCTGAATGCAACATAATTGCCCAGTCATATCCACCAACGAGAAGCATATCTGTTGGAATCGTTGAGACAGCATCTTCCACCGCTCCGAAGTCTTGAATTCCTTTTTCAGTTAATACAATCAAATTACCTGAAGGCGCTGCTGGAAAGGAATTGGTATCTTC
>JAYYRF010000796.1:0-11670 GCA_036127535.1 Myxococcota bacterium
TATCGGTGAAGGCAAAGGAGCCTGACTGAAGTAAGAGCTTTTGGAAGATTCCTGGATATTTCCATGCGGTGTACAGACTGCTTACACCACCGAAGCTGGCACCCATTAAGCCTCGATTTTCAGGGCCGTTTTGAATATTATAGGTCTCTTCTAAAAAAGGTAAAACATCCTTCACCAAAAAGTCTGCTTGTTGTGGATTGGCTCCATACTCCCAGTTGCGATTGACACCGTCGGTAAAGGCGACGATAATGGGCATCACTTCATGACGAAAGATTAGATTGTCCAAAACGGCGATCATGTTGGAGAATCTTCGGTAATCGCTTCCGTCGTGACAAATCAGCAGCGGATAGGACTTACTCTCCTTGAATTCTCTCGGCAAGTAGACATCCAGCCGACGCGCGTCATCATAACTGCCGGCGGGGATCATGTGGCTTTCGATACGACCGCCTCGAGTCCACCCGTGGCTGCGACACCATTCCGGATTTTGATAGCCCGGCATCGCACATACGGAATTGGAACCGAAGGGATCGAAGGCGCGTTCCGGGTTGAGCGGATCGCGCATCCAAAAAGAGTTGTCGCCTTTGCTCACGCGCAATTTGTACTCAACCCGCGCTGCTTTGGGTAGGTCTACGGAAAGCCAAAAAGCATGGGTTCCCGGCAGTCTCTTGAAAGATTGTCTGGATTCGAGACCGGAGACCCAGTGCATGAGAAGTACTTCATCAACGGCCTCACCGTCCCAGTAAAAAAAAGTGGCTCTTTGATCATTCACAATGGGAAATTCGTGCTGTTTGATGAAGTTCTCGATTAGAGAAGCGGATCGAATTGGTTCGTGAAGTACGGCTTTGGCCAGTTCGATTAATTCTTTCATTGGCTCTCTCCTATCGAAGCAAGCTCCCCTGAAAGATTCATCTGTGCTGCGGCCGAGAGGCGACCGAGGTTGTGGTAGGTACCATTTTCGTAGAGAAGGTGCGTGCCAACCTCTAGGGTAATACATCTTTGGGTATGAAAACGTTGCACCAATGCACGAACCCGATTGCTATCGTTGAGTCGGAGTCTCTGTGCCGCATGTGGGAAAAAAGTGGTGTTGGGTAAGATCCCCATACCGGTGTCGAGTATTTCAGCGACACCGACACCTTCGGGCGGGTCATCGTAATAGAGTACGATTTGTTCACACATCGCCATTGCCCCGGCGGACCAGCATACAATCTGCTTTCCCTTGTCTAAAAATTCGCGTAGCAAATCGGGTAACCCGAAGAAAAACATTCGGTTCCGAAGAATCGCAACATGTCCACCAGCAATGATCAGTCCGTCACATTTCTCCAGTGTACTGCGAATCTCTTCGTGTAAGGGTTTCGCGCTGGGGTGTTTCCACGGCTTTTGTAGGTTGGGGAAGTGAGAGCGGATGCGCTCCAGTCTTTGCAGAGCCTCTTGGTCTATTTTATGAATTTCATCCAGGGCTTCTTGGTGATCCTCTCCGTATAGACTCGGCTGTTTTTTCCATTTGATTTCGATAAAAGCGAGATATTCGAGGTGCAGGTGTAGCTTCTTTCTGTAGATCTTTTTGTATGCTTTGATTCTTTTTTGTCGATCAGAGTGTTCCTTTGATAGTTCAGGCTCTTGTTGCCCCAATTCATCGAACCATTGATACAAGGGTAGCAATGATAACGGTCGTCTCAAGTCGCGCGCCATCGGTTTCAGCTCTGACTCTTCGTGTCGCCATCCGGCTGATATTACCGCAAGTTTGGCATCGGGAAGGTATTTTTCGACGACTTGTGCGAGATTGGGGTGGTCTCTTTGTGGACCCAATATGTGAATTTTAGGATTCATAGCATCGCCTCATAACCTGCTCAATTTCCTTTTGGAACAAAGAATATTTTAACGTCACGGAAAAGACATCTTTCAGAGTTCTTTTCTTGCCAAAACAGATGGGATTCGATATTTGCCTTCTCGATTATTGCCTAGGAGAAACTATGTCACCTTCACCTGTACCAGAAGAATCCAAAAGAGGATACATCATCCCAATTGGAGGAGCCGAGGACAAGATGCGTGACAAAGCGATTTTGCATCGCTTTTTGGATTTGAGCGGTGGAAAACGAGGAAGCATTGCCATCATCCCAACCGCATCTTCCCTCGAAGATACAGGAGAGCGTTATCAGAAGATTTTCCGAAGCATGGGTGGAGACGCTCATGTAATCCAAATTCGTGAAAGATCCGATGCCGAACGAGAGGACGTTTTGAATATCTTGGAGAAGGCAACGGGAATTTTTATGACGGGTGGAAATCAACTTCGGCTTTCTACCATCTTGGGTGGTACGAGTGTAGCCACCCAAATCCGAAGAAAGAATGCCCGCGGTATTCCCGTTGCTGGTACCTCTGCGGGTGCGGCGTTTATCTCTGAGCACATGATCGCGTTCGGACAGGAAGGTTCGACTCCGATTGCCGGTAAAGTAACGCTTGCGCCCGGTTTGGGGCTGAGCAACCGCGTGATCGTAGATCAGCATTTCCGGCAGCGCGATCGTTTGGGACGCCTGATGACGGCATTGGCATATAATCCTTTCGTTCAAGGAATTGGCTTAGATGAGGACACAGCTGCTTTTATCAACGCAGAAAACGAAATACGCGTTGTGGGAGCCGGTGCGCTGACCATCGTCGATGTGGCCGGACTGGAGTATTCGAGCATGGCTTCTGCGAGTGAAGGCGATCCGGTGGAGTTGGTTGGCGTGCGGCTTCATGTCTTGTCACATGGAGCAAGGTACAATTTGGTGACAAGAAAAGCAACCCCCGGTGGAAAGAGATAGAATAATCATCACTTTGTGATGAGGTTCTAAGATGAAAGTAATCGAAAAACGTAGCTATATGGGGCCGAACCTGTATGCGAACTTTCCCGTGATCCGTTTTCAAATTGACATCGGATCACTTGAGGAGCATCCTTCGGCGGAGATAGAAGGATTTGTCGACGCCTTGGTTGCGGCTGTCCCATCCTTGTATGAGCACGGTTGTTCATATCGAGCGGACGGAGGGTTCATTCGGCGTTTGCGAGAAGATCGCGGAACGTGGATGGGGCATGTTTTTGAGCACGTTGCGATCGAACTTCAGAATCTCGTCGGATCAGAAGTCAGCTTTGGTAAAACCCGTTCCGTTGGCCCAACGGGTATATACAATGTCATTTACGAGTATGAAGACGAATGGGTTGGAACGTATGCAGGGCAGTTGTCTTTGCGGTTATTACACAGTATTTTGCCGGAAAACCTGTGTGATGGCGCAGAACGGGAAGCGGATTTTGACTTCAAAAATGAGTTGGAAACCTTTATTAAAAGAACGGAAAGAAGAGCTCTTGGGCCAAGTACGGCTTCTTTGGTGCGGGCTGCGGATAAGCGAGGAATTCCTTGGATTCGATTGAACGAGTACAGTTTGGTTCAGTTCGGGCACGGTAAGTATCAAAAGCGAATTCAGGCAACCGTAACGTCTGAAACCCGCCACATTGCCGTAGAGCTTGCCTCTGATAAAGAAATGACCAATAAAATTCTAGGAGACATCGGGTTGCCGGTGCCCAAACAAAGAGACGTTTATCGTGAGATCGCTGCGGTTCATGCAGCGAATCGCATTGGTTATCCCGTCGTCGTCAAACCGTATAACGCCAATCACGGTCGGGGTGTTTCCATTGGACTAACGACAGATGAAGAGGTTCGTGTGGCCTTTGCGCAAGCCCGTAAACATTCTCGTTGTGTTTTGGTTGAAAGCTATGTGCGTGGTTTCGATCATCGGATGCTGGTGATTAATGGCGAATTGGTTGCTGTCTCGAAGCGTGTACCCGGACATGTTGTCGGTGATGGCGTGCATACCATCAAGGAACTGGTCGATATTGTCAACCAAGATCCACGCAGAGGTATTGGACACGAAAAGGTGTTGACCCGACTCGAACTCGACCACCAAGCAGAACGCCTTTTGCAGGCAGCAGGATATGATATCCATACCGTCTTGTCCGAAGGAGAAGATTTCTATCTTCGATCAACCGCGAATCTCAGTACGGGCGGTACCGCGATTGATGTAACGGACGTCTGTCACCCCGACAACAGAGAAATGGCCATTCGAGCAGCTGCTATCATCGGTCTCGATGTGGCGGGTGTCGACTTTCTATCGACGGACATCTCTCGTTCTTATAAGGACATTGGTGGAGGAATCTGTGAAGTGAACGCGGCTCCTGGATTCCGTATGCACATCTCTCCCTCTCAAGGAGAATCGCGTGATGTAGCATCAAAAGTCATTGACATGCTCTTTCCACACGACACGCCGACGCGGATTCCCATTGCAGCCATAACCGGAACGAACGGTAAAACAACGACAACGCGTATGTTGGCGCATATACACAAAATGGCTGGTGAAAATGTTGGGATGACAACGACAGATGGTGTCTACATAGATGGTTCGCGTACGATCGAAGGAGACATGACGGGTCCGGTTTCGGCACGTATGGTTTTGAAAGATCCCTCGGTCAGCGTAGCGGTGTTGGAGACAGCTCGAGGTGGTATGCTCAGGGCTGGACTTGGCTACTCCGCACCGGACGTTGCCTGCTGTTTGAACGTAGCCGCCGATCATCTTGGAACCCGCGGAATAGATACCTTGGAACAATTAGCCGAGGTGAAACGAATTCCAATTGAAGTTGCGCGCAAAAGCGCGGTTTTGAATGCAGATGATTCTTTGTGTCTACGCATGGCCGCGTACACAAAGGCCAAACAGATTGTGTATGTCACAATGAATTCTAGAAACCAACTGGTAAGGAAGCACATTCGTGCTGGTGGACAAGCAGTTGTATTGGAAGAGGGCATCAATGGACATATGATTTCTATATACGATAATGGAACACATGTTCCTCTTCTTTGGACGCATTTAATCCCTGCAACACTGGAAGGCCAGGCGATGCACAATGTTCAAAATGCCATGTTTGCAGCAGCGATGGCCAATTCGATGGGCGTTTCCTTGGACAATATACGACAAGGGCTTCGAACGTTTGATACCTCGTTCTTTCAGGTTCCGGGTCGCATGAACATATTCGATAAACTCGGTTTCAAGGTCATACTGGATTATGGTCATAATCCAGCCGCCGTACAAGCAATGTGTACATTGGTCGATCGCTTGTCTCAATCTGGAGCACTCGGTAGCAGCGGAAAAAGAGTCTGTGTGTTGGCCGCACCGGGTGATCGACGGGATGAGGACATCATCAACATCGCTCACCTTGCCGTGGACAGTTTCGACTACTTCATTTGTCGACAAGATGATTCTCGTCGAGGCAGAGCCGACGGAGAAGTTCCTTTGATACTGAAGAAGGCATTGATGGAAAAAGGCGTTCTTGCGGAGCAGATTCAATTGTGTCATTCTGAGGTCGATGCGGTAGAAGAGGCACTCAATATATGTGAGCAAGGAGATTTACTGCTGATCTTCGCAGATAAAATCACGAGAAGTTGGAAGCAAATCATCTACTTTCACGATGCACAAGTGCAGCAAAAAGAAGATGCATCCCCCTCCGTGGTCGAGGAAGACTTTGTCCCGGTGTTGGAAGATGTAAATCTGGAGCAAGATGAGAGGGGTGTCTTTTTACCGATTGAGCAGAATGACTAATGCGGATAGAGACGGTTCATAGGATCACCGGTGCGCACCTTTTACTCGACGGACCGGGTGCTGCTATCTGGTTTCAAGAAGTCACCTCTGAAAAGGCGAATGAATTCTTAGATCGCGCGCAGCGCGCGAGCGAATACTTCCGTTGGGGGCAACCTTTTCTATATCGACACCAAAGGGGATTTGCGATTGCTCTGGAGGTTCCGGTCGATCAACTGTATGCCGCCTGTACACTATTGGAGTGGTCTTGTTCGGAAGAGATATGGGGAGAGAGTGTTGAGGAGAGGATACGCCAAGAAGAGGCTGAGAATCCTTCTTGGCGATTGCTTCGGAAACATCTCATGGAACAAAAAATACCCTTTGTGGAAGATGAAGACGGCATGACGATTGGACTTGGAAAGCATTCGCAAACATGGTCTTTGAACGATTTACCACATCCAACATCGATCTCCCGAGCCCATTCGATTCCAACGATATATATCACGGGAACAAATGGAAAAACGACGACGACGAGGATGCTTTCATTTATCGCGCAAAGCGCAGGTTTCTACCCGGGAATGACTTCCTCTGATGGTGTTGTTGTCAATGGGAAAACGGTCGTTGAAGGCGATTGGACAGGAACCGGAGCTGCTCGACGTGTTTTACGTCATCGCAACGTAGATTTTGCAATTTTGGAAACAGCCCGAGGCGGATTAATGCGCAGGGGGGTCAGCTATGCCTTTGCCGATGTAGCGGGCATTAGCAATGTATCCCCGGATCACTATGGTCGCTGGGGACTCAATTCGGTTTCGGAAATGGCTAAAGCAAAATTGAGTATTGTCAAAGGGGTCAAGCGTGGTGGTACGTTGGTATTAAATTTAGACGATTCGATTCTATATGAAACGTTTCAAAGAGAATATCCAGATCGAAAAGATATAGAGGTTTTGTTCTTTTCTCTTTCTCCCCATCCTTTGGCATCGATCTATTTGGATGGAAAAACTATATTTTTGCATCGGAAACCTCTTTGTACCGTCCAAGATATACCCCTCAGTCTTGGAGGAGCAGCGCTGTACAACATTCAAAATGCGATGCTCGCCTCTTTGCTCGCGTATAAACAAGGTATCGATGTAGAAGCAATAAAGACAGGACTGGGGCTGATGAAGCCTACACCGACCGACTCCAGGGGGAGAACCAATCTCTTCCGATACAGGGACGCAACGGTACTGGTTGATTTTGCCCACAACGAAGGTGGGCTCAATGCCTTGGTGCAGACGGCGCAGCGAATGAAGTCATCTCGTTGCTTTTTAATCTATGGGCAAGCGGGAGATCGGGATGAAGAGTTATTGCGCGGTTTGAACATAGCTGCCGCTTCTCTTAATGCGGATCGATACTTTGTTAAAGCTCTACCAAAGCATAGCTACGGGAAAGATCCAAAGGCCGTTGTGTCTTTTTTGGTTAACGATTTGGTTTTAAACGGTATAGAACCCGATAGAATCGAAACATTTGAAAATGAAATGGACTCCGTACATGCGGCTTTGCGTACATTGAGGGAAGGAGACTTACTTCTGCTCCTGACGCATGAAGCGTATGAGGATGTTGTCGTCATCATGCAAGAGGAACAAGACTAAGCTTACCGTTCGAGCAGTTCTTGTTGAGTTTTACAGTGTATGCACAACCGTGCAACAGGACGAAAGGAGAGACGTTTGTATCCAATCGGATCGCCACAGCTTTCGCAGATGCCGTACTCTCCGTTTTGGATTGTTTCCAGAGCGTAGTTGATTTTCTTGAGCATGCGTCTTTCCCGATTGGCAAAGCGCAAGGAGAGCTCACGATTGGATTGAGAAACAGCCAAGTCCAAGCTGTCGGGATCGTTGTCTTGGTTTTCTGTGAGTTCGTTCATCGCTTTCATTGTACTCTCAATTAAGGAGTTGCGATGTTCCATGAGTTGGGTGTAGAGACTCCAAACCTCTTCTTCTTCTAAGTACTCATCAGGGGGAAGTTGACTGGGATCGCTTACTGATTTGACCATGTTGTAGACTCCGGTTGTTGTTGGGAAGATGGGAGCTTTGATTCAGTTTACTATTCTACCGAATTTTTAAGATATGTCAAAGTATTTGTAGTGTTTGTTGCATTTGAAAATCTCAATTGAACATGATCTTTCGTGAAAAAAAATCATATTTCTTCTCCTGAAGATGCTTTTTATATTAATTAAGTAATCCCAACCAGAAAAATCCGAGTAATGTTATCGTGTTGCGAATATTATTGATTCTTTCTTGTGCTTCTTCTTCTTCTAAGAAGCCGTCTGAAACGCCCAGCAAGAGTAAAATCGTCGAACAGGCGAAAGCAGAACAAAGATTGGCCTCCTCGGACGTATCCGAAAAATCATCGCAAGAGATCGGCACAACAGAAAAGGTAGAGGAACCAGCCCGTTCCGGTAAAGAAGTATACCAAGGAGTTTGTCAGCAATGTCACCAAAACGAAGGCCAAGGAATTCCGGGTTTATATCCTCCTCTCGCGGGTTCTGAGTGGCCGGTAAAGGAGGCAAGCATCCCGATTCGGATTGTACTTCACGGTCTGCGAGGCCCGATTTCAGTCAAGGGGCAAACATATGGTACCATGCAAATGGCAGCACAGGGCTCGCTTTCCGACGATGAAATAGCCAGTGTTTTGAGTTTTGTTCGCCGTTCTTGGGGTAATCAAGCAGAGCCGATTACAGCCGATCAAGTACGCAGTGTGCGAGAGCAGTACAGCACTCGTGGAGCAAAAATGTGGACGGCCGAAGAACTCTCGTCGGTACAATAATATGTGGCTTCTATTCAGCATCGCATGCTTTGATTCTAAAACCCGATCTGGACAAGAGGTTTATTCTCTCTATTGCACACATTGTCATCAAAGCAACGGGATGGGTGTTTCGGGTATTTACCCACCGCTTGTGGGTTCGGAATGGCTCGATGGAGATAAACCCGTTTTGATATTGCTACACGGCCTACAAGGAGAAATAGAGGTTAAAGGGCAAGTCTACAACAATGTTATGTCTGCGTGGGGAGGGGTTCTCAATGACGAAGAGATTGCCGGTGTGATCAATTACATCCGTTCTTCGTGGGGTAACAGTGGAACGAGTATGAGTGCAGATCGGGTTAAGGCTTTGCGCTCGAAGTACAAGGGACATCGAAGTTGGCGCGCGGGTCCGCTTTTGGACGAACTGAAATCGGAATAACGATTAGTAATCGACGGAGTAATGATCTTCTGAATCGTCGAGGCCGTTATTGAACTCATTGGAGCTGTTGTCTTGGTCTTCCTCTTCGGTGAAGTTCTCCGCCCATTGATCCTCGCCGTTGTTGCTGAGCCAGGCGGTGTTTCGACTCTCTTCTATCGCTTCTTCGATATCCATTAAAAAGTCTTCCAAGTCTATCGAAGAGTGCTCGCAGAACTCTTCGATTGTGAGGGCCAAGACTCGCTCGTCCTCTATGTCTATGTCGTACATGGATATGATATTTTCTAAGTCAGGGTAACGAGAAAGGATTTTATCGAGGCGCACGTTGCTATTCACTAGAGTCTCCCAAAACGGTGTTTACGTTCATAATATAGTGAAATAGAAGAGAATTGATATAGCAATAGCATAGACGGATGAGCTTTCAAATAGAAAAAGCAAAAAATAATCTCTTTTTTGTATTAAATGTGAAACATATTTCTACAACGAGCTTGATTTTTTCTTTTGGTAGAAGACAAAAAGGCAAAAAAATGAAGTCTTTTTCAAAATCTTTAAAACACATCCGCGATTCAGCAAGACGAACCCGTTGTTGGTGATCGGAGTTTACGAGGGGTTCGAATTCGGAGGAAAGATAGATTGAACGGCTGCGCGTAAACTCTCTGGTGTAAAAGGCTTGGAGAGTAAAAAGTGCGCACCATAGTATTGCGCACTTTCGCGGAGGGCAGATGTACTTTGTGCTGTAATGAATCCGAAGGGAATTTCTGGGTCTTTGATGCGTATGGCCTTCAAAAGATCCATACCGTCCATTTCGGGCATGTTCCAGTCAGATAGTATTAGATCGGGTTTGGTTTCATCGAATCGCGAGAGAGCCTCTTGTCCGTTACTCGCTTCATAAAATTCCAGTTCACCCAATCCAGCTCTTTTCAGAGACCGCTTGATGATGTGTCTCATGATCTTGTTGTCGTCTACGATAAGGACATTCATGTTTTTCCATCACTACTTGAGAAGCCATGCGATAATTTAACATACAAGACATCTTTAAGGGTCTATGTACGACAAATCAATTTAGATCCGTGAAATGATTGTCAATTTGAAGCGAAGCACTCCTATGGGCACAGGCTGTCTGTGTAAATGGCAAAGGTGTTATCTGCTTCGTTGCATTCTTTCGATGCTCCCCAAGAATCAGCGCTCAGTTCTGGATCGTCTATGATGGCTTCGAGGTAGTCGTAGCCACTCCAATTCGATATTTCGAATTGGATGCCTTCAGATAGGACTCCTGGGTATACATCGAATGGTATCGCTTTGGAATCCAAGAGCGTGTAATTAGAGCCGGATACTCCGTAAATGCTCAAAGCCAGTCCAGCAGAAGCGGTAATAAATTCTCCCTCATTTCCCACCTGAAGCCAAATACTAAAGTCCCCGCATTCTTCTTGACAGGGCTCATCTCCTTGCAGAATCAGATTGGGAGCAACCTTTGCACCGAAACTACCTGGTGCTTGCTGTCGAAAACTATTGAGGTTTCGATTGTCATAGGGGGCATAATTGGGGGATGCCAAGCCGATAGAGCCATCTTCTTCGATGTTGTTGACGTAGTATGCGTGTTGATTCCACCATTGCCGCGCACTTACCCAGTTATCATCTGCAGCACCCAAAACATAGATCCCATACTCATCTAAGATCGAGGTTGTGTTGTTGGGGTTTGGACGGGGGGAATTCAAAACGAGAATTTCCGCCTTTCCATCGCTGTCGATATCGACCACCAATGGATATTCGTGGATTGTCCAAGAATTATGATTGTCATCGATTAGGTAGGGAACCAGTTTGTGCCACGGATTGCTTTGGTTTTGATCAATACCCCAAACATACAGTGCCTCTTCATCACTAAAGACGATTTCGGCTTGATCATCTCCATCGAAATCAAAAACGGTTGATCCCGTAGAAGCGCTCGACCAGTCTCGCGTTGGTGCCATAGCGTATCGAAACAGTCCAGTACTGGGATTCAGCTTGTAGATCGTATACCAGCAAGCACCCGATACACCGATTTCTGATTGTCCATCTCCGTCAAAGTCAGCAATTGTTGGGGGACCGCCAAAGGAAGAGCGGCTGGTATTGCAGTCGGGGTGTTCGGCTTCCAAATAACTTGCGATGGTCGTATCTTCGTACGGGCTGTTGGGAAGAGAACTGATCAATTCGCAGTTGCCACCGTCCGTACTGTATAAGGAAACATACTGGTTGGCCGTAATAACAACCTCAGGGCCGCTGTATTCGCTGGATATATCAGCGAGGGCTGGATAGCCGTCTGTAGCATTTCCGCTATCCAGTTCACAGTAGACCGTTCCGTCGTGATTGTATATTGTTTTTCCAGCTACAATTTCCAGCGTAGTCTCATCTCCATCGACGTCATAAAAGAAGCTATGAAAACCAGAATTCCAATACCCTCCAACTTCAAACCAAGAGTTAAGCCACGCTGCACCGGATCCACCCGAAAACCGGAGGGTTAGATCGCTTCCTTCGTAAACGGAATCACCGTATAAAACTTCAATCGTACCATCGTTGTCAATATCCCCCAATGCAGGTGCGTGAGAGGAATGATTATCGAAACCACCGGAGTCGTTGCACCATAATTCCTCTTCGGATACTCGTTCCAGCGTGAGGGTTCCATCACTCGATATCTCGTATAGAGCGGGATGGCAGGAGATCATATCGGATTCGGTAACCATGGTCACAATTTCATACAAACCATCTCCGTCGACGTCGCCGGCTGCTAAACCGGCGAAGATGGCTGGTGCATATTCCACTCCGTTGTAATCGGTCCAGCCAATGGTATCGTGAATCATATCGCCACGACCCGAAATCAGTCGGAGAAC
>JAYYRF010000797.1:0-5680 GCA_036127535.1 Myxococcota bacterium
TTTCGTCCTGTACTGGATGATCAGCAATCGACGCCTCGAGTGGAACTTCTCTCTTCAACACGCCGTAGAGCAAGCAAACCGTTTGAATAAACCCTTGGTTATACTCGAAGCGCTTCGGTGCGATTATCGCTGGTCATCGGATCGCATGCATACGTTTATTATCCAAGGCATGGTCGACAACCAAAAGGATGCGCAAGAGAAGAGTATTTGCTACTACCCCTACATCGAACCGCGCAAGGGCCACGGTAAAGGACTCTTGCAAGCGCTCTCTCAGCGGGCTTGTCTTGTGGTAACCGATTACTTTCCGTGCTTTTTCCTTCCGCAAATGGTTCGGGCAGCCTTAAAAGTAGTCGATGTGCGCCTCGACTCTGTAGACAGTAACGGCATCTACCCCCTCGCCCATGCCAACCGAGATTTTACCACCGCCGCTTCTTTCCGAAGACACTTGCAAAAGAGTATCTTACCATTCATCCAAGATCTTCCGAAACCCAATCCACTGGCGGATCTCAAAAATAGAGCGGTCTCTTTGGAAGACATACAAGAACGATGGCCCGCAACCAGCCCGTCTCAACGACTCGCTGACGGACTCGCCACTCTTCCCATCGATCATTCAGTCCCAGCCGTCTCCAAACGCGGTGGACGCGAAACCGCCAAGCGCGTCGCGAGAGAATTCATCTCGTCTAAAATCGACCGTTACCACAGCGACCGAAACCGTTTGGAAAAAGGAGCCGCAAGTGGCCTCAGTCCCTACTTTCATTTCGGTCATCTATCGGTACACGAACTCGTTTCTCATATCGTCAAAAAGGAAAACTGGTCAGTCAAAAGCGTCGCCCCTCGACCCAATGGTTCCAGAGAGGGATGGTGGGGAATGAGCAAGGGAGCCGAGGCGCTCATGGACGAGCTGATCACGTGGCGGGAACTCGGCTATGTCTTTTGCCATCGCCACCTCGACGATTACGACAAACTGTCTTCCCTACCAGAGTGGGCAAAGAAGACCATTGCCGAACACAAAGACGATGTGCGTCCCGTCACCTACACGCTGCAAGAATTGGAAGCGGCACAGACACATGATCCCGTATGGAACAGCGCACAGCGACAACTTCTTCGCGAAGGGATCATTCACAATTATATGAGAATGCTGTGGGGTAAAAAGATATATGAATGGTCAAAAAGCGCGGAAGAGGCGCGCAACAATCTCATTGAACTCAACAACAAATACGCCATCGATGGACGGAATCCAAACTCCTACAGCGGCATCTTTTGGATTATGGGGCGTTTCGATAGAGCATGGGGTCCCGTAAGACCCGTAATGGGAAAGCTTCGCTACATGTCGAGCGACTCGACCCGCAGAAAGCTCAAAACGAAAGCGTACGAAGCGCGCTACAAGCCCGATGCACAAATCCGTCTTTTTGAAAAACTCGATTCGTAACACCCGAGCATATGTAACGTTAATTCTCAACAGAAATTACCGTACAGACGGCTCGAAAGAGGATTTACGGTGTAGACAAAACATTTTTTTTCAAAAAATGAACTATTTTCTTAGTTTTTTTGACATCAGACCGTATACCTACCTTGTCTAACACAGACACTCAAAACCAAATCAAAATCAAAACACTCTCGATAACGGCAAACCCATCGCGAGGTGGGGACGCAAAACCAGGGGTCTCTCGTAGACAGCCCAGTCACCGAAGGAGCATTCACATGCGTACCACTATTTTACTATCCATTACAGCAACCCTTTTCGCCTGCCAGGAGCAAACAACCGAAAACACCAATGAACCAAACGAAGGACTCGTCGCCTTTTCGGACTACACAGAAGCTTTAGAAGCCTCTCCCAGCACGTGTGTCTTCGGCGGAGAAATCAACGCTGAATTCGACAAAACGACCCTCGAAGTGGTCGATGTAGAACTCGGCTGGACAGAAGCAGATTTCCGGAATCCGTCCATACCAACCCACGGGGGCTGGGAGAGAGAGAACCAAGACATTTGGGTCGATCTAAGCGCCGTTGAACAACGATACAAAAGCACAGCAGAAGTCGAAGGGAGAGAACTCATGGTCGTACAAACGGAGAGGTTTGACATCGAAATCGAAATCAACTCCTCTGCAAGAGACTCCGTTACCGGCGATTGGTACTATTGTCCCAAAAGCACCGAATTACCGACTCCTCAAATAGATCAAGACGGTAAATCCGAAGACTGACTCGAAGAATTAAACGAAAAAGTAGCGACAGTTCGCGAATCCCAACCATAGAGGAAGCCATACAAAAACCACATCAACCTAAAGTGTTTCGGCCCCGCGTAAGCGAGGGCCGATTTCTTTTTCTCGTCCCAATCAATAGAATCGAACGTCTCGAATGAGTCCATCTGCAATCCGATACACGGCGATCGCTTTTACAACAGGGTCTTCTTTGCGGAAAACCACGGACTCTTGATCGATGATAATGTCATCCTGTTCTATGCGATTGACAATCGTACAATGCAGATCCGGTAGCATAAAAACCTCGGCATAGCGTTCTCGAAAGGCGCTCATTCCCTCCATGGTTACGGCACCCGAGTGACCATCGTATACCAATATGTCTTCGGCAAAGTATTGACAAAAACGGTCTATGTCTCGGTTGTTGTACGCTTCGAGTTGTCCTTGCACAAGTTCTATTGGTGTCATGCTTCCTCCGATGTGATTGGTTTCGTGCGTTCGCTTCCCAATCGAGATGCGCAGCGTTTCTCTTAACTACACGGCTTTCTTTTCCGCATACTCATCTTCGAGTTGTAAGTATGAGCGCAAATAGCGAACAGCGATGTAAAAAGGGATGGTATCCGCAATGGCTACCGTCAGTTTAAAGACATAGCCCGCGGCGATAAATTGAAAGAGTTGTGTCCAAAGTTCCGCATTCCCATCGATGGGTAAAGCATTGGCGTAAAAATGCGTAACCAAAATGACCGCGGTGGTATCGACAAGTTGGCTCAACAAGGTGGAACCGTTGTTCCGAAGCCACAGATGCTTTCCCTTGGTCAAACGCTTCAAAAAATGAAAGATATACACATCGCAAAACTGGGCGGCAACATACGCGATCATCGAGGCAAATACACCACCAAAGGTTAGAAATCGCACTTCAAAAAACACTCTGCCGTATTCTCCGACGGGTGGAATCCCCGTAACCGGATCCAAGTTATCGGGCTGATCGAGCACGCCCCCCAGCCATAAGATAAACAATACCCACAGATTGAGGAATAACCCCATCCAAACCACGGCATTGGTACGCGCCTTTCCGTACAATTCAGACATGATGTCCGTACAGAGAAACGTCAATGGGTAGGGCAAAACACCCACCGCCAAGACAAAGGGAATTTCGGTGCCGGCGATTGTAAAAGAGAGATCGATAAATCGAGTGATGCCCAAAATATTTAGCATCGTCATCGTACCCAAAAACATACCAGAAAGAAATAAAAAGACCCTCTCTCTTCGCGCATGTATGGGAGACGCTTCTATGGGATGCAGATCGGACATCTCTTTTTCTCCTTGTTTCTACAATAAGCTTCAAGATATCACGAAATGAATTTTTCGCATATTCTCTGTACGTTCCGAATGTGAGCACGATGGTGCAAAAATGATATATGCAACATGATAATATTGATATCCAATCGCGTTCTCCCTAGGAATCTCTTATGAAGCCCCTACCCATACGATTTTGGACGTGGATGCTCGAGCGCTATCCACCATTTCTTCTGATCGTCCACAGCATGGTCTACTACGCGTCCATTTGGGTGACCAGTATAATAGCAGATGGCACCCGTCCTTTCCTGCTCTCGCGCGATCTTTTGGGATGCCTATCTCTCTTTTTGTTTCCGATGGTACTGCGCATCATGGATGAACACAAAGATTACGATCAAGACCTCCGTCTATATCCGGATCGCCCCGTACAACGCGGGCTGATCTCCTTATCAGAACTTCGTGGAATCGCATATTTCGCCGTCGCCGTCCAGCTGGGATTTTGCCTGTGGGCAGATCGAGGCGTGGGGGATTGTACAGCACTGTGGATCATGACCATGTTGTATGCACTGTTGATGGGCAAAGAATTTTTCTGTGGAGAGTGGCTGGAAAAAAGAATGATTGTGTATGCCCTCTCCCATCAGGCCATCACGCCGATTTCAATGATTTGGGTCGCAGCAGCGTACAGCGCACAACATCCCCTGCCCGACGAGGTTTGGGGTTTGGCCATCATCGGTCTGTTCGGTAGTTTTACCTACGAATTGTCTCGTAAGCTCAAAGCCCCAACAGATGAAAAACCCGAGATCGCAAGCTACACCCAATCGCTGGGCGCCACAACGGCCCCTCTTCTCACCGCATTTCTACTCATTGGCCAAAGTGCGTTTTTGGTGTGGTGGCTAAGCCCGTTTTCACGAACCATTGTCAAAGGCGTGGATCAAATTACGAACACCCTTGCACCGGATGGTACTGCTCTTGTCATACACGTTGCCGTCACCGGCCTTTGTGCCCTACCCTTCTTTCTCTTCGTACGATCCCCCTCGACAAAAGGGGCAAAAATGCTCGAAGGCATGAGTGCATTGATGACATTGTGGACGTATGGACTATTGCTTTATCTGTGCTGGACTTTTTAAGCTTCTTACTCGCAAACTTGATCTTGCGGTTGCGGATCGGAACAGGCATCGAGGTTGTCATCACAAAGGTCGTGGCAGTTCGATTCACACACTGGATAAATCTCCTCTTCAATCGAATTGGCAACCAGCTGGTCCAAAACCAATCGCAAGCAGTAGTCTTCACCGTCAGATGAGCAAGAGATGCAAGGAACACCCAAATTCACCAAAAGCTCGCAAACGTCATCGGCGTTATCGGCTTCGATACCAAAATCGGCAAGCAGAGGATACACTTCTCGGGTATCGAGTTCACCTTCCAAGTATGCACCGCCAAAATAAGACAAATCCGATGCAAAGGTTCCATGTACCGAAAAATTGTACACGTTGGCTGAGTACGCCTCCACCGTTAGCTGCAAACTGTCCGACGAGAGCGAAAAGTATGGCGATTCGGAGATATTAACGGGCGGAAAATCGTTAAGGGTTGGTACACAAAAGTTCTGTTCAACGGAATTCGCGGCGGAGAGCGCACTCACAACGGTAATCTCGTTGGTGTCGACCGCAGCAGCATAGATGAGAAATGTGTTTTCGAGGAGTGCGCGCAGCAGCTCTCCGACGCCGGGTGGTTCAACGACAATACCACTGGTCAGATCAACCGCAAAGGTTTTGTGAAGCAAGTCTTCGTTTCCACCCTCCAACGGCGTTCCCAATTCGGATGTGCGAAAAGGAATCGGTACCGGCTGGGAACTGCCACAATAAAGTACGCTGGCAACATAATCGGTAGAAGGCGCCAAAGGGGACTGTGGCTGGAAGGAGAGTTCCGTTCCGTTGATGGTGGTTGTTCCTTCAATGGCAGTACCGGACACATCTGCCAATGAAATGGAGGCTGTCGCGTCTTCATCGGAGAGAGAAACGGTTATCGCTGCTCGATAGTACATGTCCATCGCTTCGGGGAACGGATAGCTGCCGCTAATCTCAACACCACAACCCTGTGTGGAATCAGCGTTTGCGGTATCGGTCATTTTATCAGATGTGCAGGCGAAGAGAAGAGAAAAAAGCAATCCGTTTGTATACATGTGAGTCTCCAATTT
>JAYYRF010000798.1:0-5147 GCA_036127535.1 Myxococcota bacterium
TGGGATACGGGCAGCGTGACCGACATGAGCGGCATGTTTTCAGGCTGTCACACCTTCAACCAAGATATTGGCGACTGGGATACCGGCAATGTCACCACGATGGAAAGTATGTTTCATGAGGCACTGGCCTTCAACCAAGATATAGCTGGTTGGGATACGGGCAGTGTAACCGACATGAGCTACATGTTTAAGTTTAGTGACTTTGACCAAAACATTGACGCTTGGGATGTTCGAAACGTGACCACGATGGACAACATGTTTAATGCCACCGAATTCAACCAAGATATAGGCGGTTGGGATGTCAGCAGCGTCACCAATATGGGCTCCATGTTCCGCTCCAACCCGACGTTCAATAGAGATATTAGCGGCTGGGACACACACAATGTAACCTCGATGATCGATATGTTCCACGGTAGCAGCGCATTTGATCAAGATATCGGTGGTTGGAATGTCAGCAGCGTCACCAATATGAAATACATGTTCTGGCGGGCTTCCGCTTTCAACCAGGACCTTGGCGATTGGGAAACGGGCAATGTGAGTGATATGACGGGTATGTTCGGCGACGCTTCGCTCTTCAACCAAGATCTAAGCGGGTGGTGTGTTAGCAACATCACCGCAGCACCAACCAACTTTGATAGCGGAGCCACCAATTGGACACTTCCACAGCCGTTTTGGGGAACCTGCCCACCGTAAGCCAAACCGAGCTATGGCAGGTAACCTTGCTGGATGGTTTCCGCGTCAAAACCCGGTAGCTCTCCAAAGCGATGAATGGCTACATCGACGGGAAGCTTTCGATATTCTCCATCGAGTCCGGTGTAGTAATGATGATTGGCGCGAAGCAATACGGTTTCGTCGGGCGCAAGCGCCGGCACAAAGGAAGCGGGAACGATCAACAAGATCGCTGGACAACCCTCTTCTGCTCTCCATTCTGTAATCCGCTGGACTACCCGACGCATCGTTTCCGGAATGAAGGGTGGATCCAAGCACCAAGCACCATCGTAATCAGAACGCTTGGCATTGAACAAGCTACCTTGACTACCAAAAGGGCTGTCGGTGTCAGGAAAGGCCGAGAAGAAGCGGGCGTTCTCTTTGCCCAGCAACCGGGCGTTGAACGGGGATGCAAAACCTTCATTGCGTACACCCCATGCGTAAAAATCGTCGTAAACACATTGAGGAGGGCCAATGTGACGTGTTTTGGCAAAAATACAAGCATAGCGGATGGCACAGCGCGCAACGTAGTGTAGAGCAGAGTTCGCAATGTATTTTTGCAAAGCGACGACCAAAAGTTTTTGAGCCGGCTCCACCAACTTGGTTCGAAATGCACCACAACGAAGCTCATCTCCCTCAATGGTAACGGTTGGTGGAGGAGTATCTCCCGCACTCGGCCACGGTTTCGAGATGATATTCAGGACATCTTGCACTTCCGCGGGATTCGCGGGTTGACCAATTTCAGAGTAGCCAACGCGGAGTGCTTCTGCGTCGATGCTGTGATAGACCTCCTTGATGGTCGGCTGATCGGTGTGTAACAGTCGCCGCATGACAGCATTTTCCAATAGAATGCTGACTTTGTGAGCGGGGATGTGATTCAACAAAGCTTGAATATCCCGTAACAGTTGCTGGGTGTGCTCCCAGTCGGCATAGACCTGGGCAAGACTGGTGCTGCGTTGTAGATGCATTTCTTGTAGTACCATTTGTGGCTCCTTTTCTGTGTTGAAATATCGGGGTATTAAATCACGAGTGTTGGTTGCAACCATGCATTTAGAGAACGTTCAATACACAGAAAAAGGAAGCCTGTGCAAATCGTTGGAACGAAATGCATAATGTAACGTAAGTGACGGGCGTGTAGAGTATAGAAGAGAAATGTAGGTAAATGGAAATAAACAGTAGAATAAATCGAAGTGAAAAAATATGAGTGGTTTCGATTCCACCACTCACATGATTGGGCAATCGACTAGTTTGGATCGATGCGCACAGTGGTACCATCTTCTAAGTGAGCGAAGAGGAAGGGTACACCCGCTTGGTCGTTGGCTGCGTACACGGTCACATACCCGGCCAATGTATCGGGAATGTTAAACGTTGCCTCTGGGTTTGCGTCGTTGTCTGCATCGATGCCGATGACATAAGCGACACCAGCCGGCAATAGCGTTGAGAACGTGGCGCCAAAATCGAAATCCTCATGCAAAGCAGAAGGATTGTTTTCATCGGTTACGTTCCAAAGATCGACTTGCGCAAACGCGTCGGCTGCGGCAGCATGGAAGATTTGAAGATTGAACGAACCTTCTGGGATGTCTATGTCTGAGGCGAATATAACGGAGATATCGAGTGCGTTGGCACCATTCGCCGAGTCGAGGTATCCATGTGCAACCGCGGTGTAAGATGAGTCGGCCGACAGTGTACTCACCACTGTTTCGATAACGACAGAGTCAAAGTCTGTGCCTGCGGGTGCAAGTCCAAAAGTATAATCCCCGGACGGAACCGTCAGATAGCCCGAACCAGCGGGAAAACCGACGCCATTGACCCCAATGGCCTCACCGTTTGCGTATACGTCAACTTCAGGAGCATCCGGAGAGAGGTGAACAACGCGAATTTGGGACTCACCGGTTTCTTCGGTTTCTTCTTCGGTCTCTTCTTCGGTTTCTTCTTCGGTCTCTTCTTCGGTTTCTTCTTCGGTCTCTTCCGCGGTATCCGTTTCTTCACTGGTGTCGTCTGTTTTGTCACCGTCACCACAAGCGAGTAAGAAAGTTAGCGGTAGCCCTATAATGGTAAGAATTTTTATGTTCATTTTGCGTCTCCAATAATTGATTTAGAACAACATACGCTGTTCAATAACTGTTCATAACATACAAATTCAGACAAACAAAAAATTTTTCAACCTATACTTCTACTCAATAACTACTCAGTCTGAAAATGGTTTGGCATGTAACCAAAAGGCATATCGAAACTCCAATCCTTCCATTGCGGGCTTGTTGAACAAGCCCGCTGGAAGGTTCAAAGACCCTCCAATGCAAAAAAAGATTCGCCAACATTCTTACAGAGAAACTACTTTGGCAGGTGGGGGGCGATCCGCACACAAGAACTCAACCAGTATGGCTGCTTACCCATCCCCTCGACGACACATCGCGCATGTATGGGTTCTCCGATTTGAACCGCCCACATGGCATCAAATTGTTCCGGCAAAAACTCTAATTTCACTCCGGCTTTGCCACCACCCATATCGGAAGAGGATAGGATAAAATTATTGACGGAACAATCGATTAAAATGCCATAGATGTCTAACAATGTCCCTTCTTGCAATCCATCTTCCGCTTCGGTCTCCGTCTCTGACGGGCTTTGTGAATCCTCCCCGGACGCTGTTTTCTCTTTCTCTCGTTCTTTTTGGTTCTCGATCGCTTCGATGAGCATCGATGTAGAATATCGTTGTTCGCTAACCTCTGTTAGGGTTTTTTGCAGACCGCGTTCTCGCTTCTCCACGATGCTGTCGAGCATAGAATCCAGCATGAGATCTCTCGCACAACCACGAAATGTCCGAACCGCTAAACTCCCTCCGGAATTTTCTGCATCCTCCAGCATACTCTCCGCTTCTTTCCGAACATTGGACATGGTTCTTATAATGACCTCTTTGGCCTCTTCCGGGGTTAGGATTGGTTTATCCGGACTCGGGAGAACCGCCTTCGGAGGACTCAAAGGGGTTGTGCGTGGATTTCCATCCGCATCCTCAAAACTTCCCAAACGATAACCGTCTTGACCTTTTAAATCACCGAGCTCCTTGACGACCGCATTTTGAAAGCACATGTCCGGAGGTGGGTATACGTCATTGGATGCTATATCTTTGCGCAGAACCGCTAAACGCTCTTTGATCTCGCTTTCTGTAATCGCACTTGCCATGTACGCTTCTTTGATGGGAGCCAAGTTCTTCTCCGACCATTTCCCTTCTTCGACTTTTTTACCGGGCAAAGGAATACATGGGCCGACACAAAAGAGTAAAAACATCCCGAAGCAACCCAAAACACCCTTGGAAAAGCAACTTCTCTTCGGAGGAGGCGCTGCCGGTTCAGGTTGTGACACCTCTGGTGCGACGGGCGGTTCAGGTTGTGTCATCTTTGGTGCAGTCGAAGACTCGGGTTCCTCGATCGGTGAAATCGTGAACGCCTTTCTTCTATCTTCCGAATTACGACTTGCCATCGCACGGATTCGAGCTCCCAACGAACCGGAGATCCCCTCTCCGGGCTGATCGCTCAATTCACCGGTCAGTAGCTCGTGTAGTGTGACGGCTAAGCTGTATAGATCGCTTTCCAAAGACGGTTTGGATTTGCCGAGGCGTATCTCCGGAGCCATGTATGGCCATGAACCAACTTTTTCTTCGGTTCGCGTGATTCGAATGTCACCATCGCGTCTCGCGATGCCAAAATCGGCTATTTTGACTTGTCCCTCGTCGCTCAATAAGACATTGGAGGGCTTAATATCTCGGTGCACAATCCCGTGTTTATCCAAATATTGCAGGGCATCCAATAGCTGTTCCGTCCATTTGGATACCTCTTCCGGCGTACAGAGTTCCTCCTCTAATTTGTCTTTTAGGGTTCCGGCCTCCATCCACTCCATTTGAATCGCACACCGTCCATCCGATAAAAAAGTAACGGAATCGATTGCCAAAATGTGGGGATGGTTGATCGTATATTGAAGCTGAATCTCGCGCTGAAATCTTTCTTTTCCACGCTCGTTCACCAGCTCTTGCCGTATGACCTTGAGCGCCCAAGCCTTACCCGTCTCTATATCCTCTACAGCAAATACCTCGGCCATCGCTCCGGCACCAATCTTTCGGATCAGCCGGTAGCGTGTCCCGAAGAGTTCAGGGTCATCGATCTCATTATTGGGAAGCTTAAAATCACTCGTCTTGGTGTTTTGAACGACAACCGTTCGCTGGTCTCTCTTTGCGAGAAAATCGTTCCAGGAGGTATCCTCCCCCAATACTTGTGGGAACCGCTGCTGTTCAATCCCTACAGCGTCCAATCGCAACGTTATCACCCCCTTTCTATGCGTTTCCAAAAATAAGAAACAGCGCTGTGCGGATTCGTGAGGCAAAATCTGTACGAAGGGCGTCAACTCTAGAAACTGCTCCCCGCTCGGATGACATAGGTAGACCGTTTCAG
>JAYYRF010000799.1:0-2502 GCA_036127535.1 Myxococcota bacterium
CCTCTGCGCGTGAGGGATACAAAACACCGACGGGATTATTTGCCATTTACTCCAAAGCCACTTCGTGGGACTTGGGTAGTCGTGCGGACTCCGATGAGCCATACTATATAGAAAGTGTACCGTGGGTCATGCACTATTATCCTCGATACGCGCTGCACTCTGCTTTTTGGCACGCAGATTTTGGTTTGCGCGCTTCCCATGGATGTATCAATCTATCCCCAAAGGATATGAAGTACATCTTTGAGCTGTCCCAACCCATCTTGCCAAATGGCTGGTGGGTCATACGACATGATTCACAAGAGCTCGGTTCTCCGGTACGCATCCGGTACCAAGATCCAAACGTTCCGGATAAAAGGCTTCGCAAGTAGGCTAGTATTCTTTAGGATGAAAGGGTAGCTCATCTTCCGGAATGTCATCGTGGGGTCCGATGGAGCGTATGGAACCCCCCGCGGCCGGCCCGCGTCCCTTCTTGCCACCGCTCGGTAGATACCAAATAAAATCTCCATCTGTCGTCGTATATGCAGGTTCTCCTAACGCATCTTTCAAATATCGGATGTGTCTACTTTGATTGCGCTGGATTTGATTCCACATCACTTTATGGTAACTCAAGCGATCCCAAGAAGCCTTATCGTATACAATATACCGAAACCCTTTCTCTCTTAGTTCCTCGAGATCTTCTGCGTACACTTCGAAGGGTTTCGGTGCGTCTTTGCTCAAAGCAAACAGAGCCATTAACAGACCATTTCCTTGAACGAATTCCATGTACGGTTTTGGGTAATTCCACGGTTGATTTTCAACCATACCACCCAGCAACGGTTTGCCGTGGAACGGTTGATATCGACTGTTTAACTGAGAGTTCATGACCGGAACCGAAATAATTCCGCCTTCCTCTTCTGCTGCGAGTATCTTCCACACTTCAGGAACGTTAAACTTCCATGTTTTCAAAGGCAAAGTCTCTTTGGTGTTGAGTTCATACAGCAAGCACAGCGGTAGGCATAGGACTAAGATTTTCAATGCGTGGTTTCGTTTGCTCCATCGGACCAAGCCATCCATGGATAAGACGACCAAGAAGAGTCCTCCCACCAAAAGCCATCTTTCAGGGTGTAAAAGCCGGTTTAGGGTTGGTACTCCTTTCCATAAATAGTAGTAGGGAAATATCCAAATCATCCCCTGTGCCTTTAGGGCAGGTCCCATAGCGAAGAAGAATGAGACGAAGGTGAGTGAGAGCCACAATATGCGTCTCTTGGCTTTCCAAAAGCCGACGAGGAGACAAGCAATTAGGGTTATGGGTACAACATCGCTTATCAGTGTAGCCCCTTCTCCAAAAAGGCGCAGCGCATCGGGAAAGAGAGGAGAAATCGCCGCGGTTGATACCGGTGCTTTGGGCATATCTTTTCCTTGCAGTACGGGGGCGTAAACCATGAGTAAAAGTGGAGTGATTCCAACAAAGAAGAGGAAGGCGCCGGTTTGGATCTCTTTTTGTATTCGATGGCTATCGCGTTTGTTGGAACCATATATGAGGAATATCGGTGAAAGTACCACCATAAATATCGCAAAAAACCAGTAACTCCACGCGCACATGATCATTCCCAAGCCCAGTGCCCATACCGCCCTTCGACCTCCTTTCTCAACCAAGAGTAGAAATCCAAGTGTGGCAATGGGCAGACCGAACTGCACCGTTTGTGTCAAACGACCAAAGCGCATAAATTCAATCGTAAAGGGTAAAATCGACCATGTAAGTCCAGCCGCAATGCTTCCGTACCAATTTTGCCAAAGATAGCGTCCCAAAACCACAAATGACAATGTATTTAAGGGGATCCAAATGTAGTGCGATAATCCAAACCATTTCGGCCAAGCATAAAAAAACCGGAGCAGACCAGACGCAATCATCTCCAAACTGTTCCCACCATTGGTCGAAGCTTGGGGAAACCCAATTGGATACAGTTGGTTGGGATCGCTCAGGTCAAATCGCCCATTTCTCAGCGCGTCGTGCACCATATGATGGAGATAGATGGCATTAAAACCATCATCGTTTGGTTCTCCCGGAATCTCATTTGCCAGTTGGCCGTAGTCTTCACCGATAATAATGAACATCCAAATCCATGCAATGGATGCTGCGATGAATATGGGTATGATTTTACGCAGGGGATGCATTTCTTAGCTACTATACAACAGAAATACCACGATACCAATGGGGTAAATTAAGCCGAGGTTCGACATGTTGGAGGCCGCCAAATTGTCGAGGCTTTCCTGGCAATCATTGTCTGATAGAGAGTTTTTGCCCGCCGCAAACACGGCAAAAAAGGTTGTTAACTCCGGTAGGGAGGTGATCACTCCTAAGATCCATCCGACGGCCCACTGCGGAACGTTGAGGGTATTTACGATGGACTCTGCTACCATTCCCAAATAGTTACCTGTCACAACAATACCCAATAGCCCCAGCACAATCAAAATGATACCTTTCGTTCCGTGTTTTCCGTCTTGGGTTGCGCCTTCTTCGTT
>JAYYRF010000800.1:0-2662 GCA_036127535.1 Myxococcota bacterium
CAAGATTTAGCTCAGAAGACCCTTTTTGGACACCCCTTGGCGGGGGAGAATTACCTGAGTTTGCGGGTGTCGAGAGCTCAGAGGAAGGAGAAACGCTCGATGACGATCAAAACGTTTGTGACCCGCAGCAGCTAGTCCTGTCTGATAATACCCCGTTGTCTAATTTGGGATGGTTTTGCGGCAACAACCCCGCCGCAGGTAACGACAATTATGGTGTAAAAGAAGTGGGCGTACTCACACCCAATGGTTTCGGATTATACGATATGCATGGAAATTTATACGAATGGGTACACGATTCCTATGGACCATACGATACCGACGGAGTGACCAATCCAACGGGTCCAACGGGAACGAACTTCAAGGGTATGCGTGGTGGATTTTGGGGCGGACACCCAAAGGATTTACGTTCTGCCAATCGCTTTAACCAAACATCAACACAAGCGTACCCATACTATGGATTTCGTTTGGCAAGAACCCTTCGATAAATATCATAGAAAAACAAGCTAGGGCAATGCATTGCGAATGTCTGATCGTTCAGAATCCATAAATCGGTCTGTACATCCTTGCGCGTGTGGACCAGCCAAAGCCACCTGCACCAACGAAAGTGCGATATCTATAGGGATACGATCTATGTTGGATGCCAACAGATAGGCCAACCCTTTTTTATGTTCATCGACCATCCAGGCCATGAATAAGTCTTTGGAGGCTTCGGGATATAATTCAATCATACAAGTGGCTGCACGAATACCCGCCCATGGTGGCTGTGGGATTTCGTTTACTATGACGTTGAGTTCCAACCACGGCTCCTCGGTTCGAAACGGAAGCTCTTGGCATCCGGTATCATCATGTGCACTCAAAATTTTAGCCAAGGAAATTACCGAAGTCGTTTCTTTCTCTGGTAAAGGCTTGTTATCGCTGTCTGTTATACTGCCAGGAGAAGGCTGTACCTTTGTCGATACGGTCGAAGGTTGTTTTATGCATCCAAACATCAAAATGGAAACAAAGGAAATCACCCCGATCATTTTTCCAACAATTCTTTCATTCGAATATCATTGACTTTTTCCAAGCGAATTCGGAAGTCCGGTGCGTGAGGACCGCTTAAGGCGGCTTCTGCAACATCGATGGCCACCGGATCCGGCAATTTTTCCAGCTGTCCCGCAAGGAGAAATGCCAAGCCCTTGGTATTGGGATCCTTCACCCAGCGAACAAAATCCGTTTTGGACTCGTTGGGAAACAACTCGGCTAAGCATGCAGCAGCGCGCATGCCCGCCCATGGCGGTCTGCTCACATTTTCTACGACATACGTCAATTCTTCGCGCAAGTTCACCGCCTCTAGGGTTTTACAATCCAACCCGGTATCTCTTACGGATAGCCTACGAACCAATGTGCTGCTCGAGGGTGTATCCGCTATTTTTTGGGCAGGCGCTAATGTTGATGGACTTCGCGTTGCGAGCTCCTCCGACTGGCAAGACAAAAGTATTATAGAAAAAATCATGGAATCTCCGAATAATTGAGAAAGATTATGGTTTCAATATACGCCCGTGTAGCGATGCGCAACACCCTGTTGTCCTGCCGTTAATTCATCTTGAGCGACACAATCTTGACTACCGCAAACCGGATACGGAAACATGAGGTTGGATTGGAAAAGCCCTTCGCATTGCCCGGCATCTGAACATTGCGGAGTATCGGATAAGGCGTCGTATTGACTCCAAGAAGACTCTACGGGATGTGGCAAGCCGATATAGTGTCCTACCTCGTGTGCAAAGGTCTCCCCCAGCATCCTCGTATCAATAGAATCGAATACTCCGTCGGCTCCCCCAGCGTTGAGCCAAGAAATCGCAACCACGGCGGACTCCGCTTCTGTCGTAGGCCCCGGTACGGAACCCGACATCCCGAGCAGTGTGGGATGCCCGTCTATCGTATCTCCAATTACAATGAGGATATCTTGATCGCTGCCTTGGATGTTCTCCGTGTAGTACTCTACATCACCGATGAATGGTGAAGGAAGTGTGTCCGGAATATTAACCAGGTTCGTTGAAACCGTTATGCTCAATCCGTATAGGCTATAAATACGTTCCCATTCTGCGACGGCTTCGTTTAGTGTCGTCTGAAAATTGGGCGTGTATCCCACATCCTCTGTATACCCGATGGTCACATCGAGCGTACCGGAAGTATAGGAGGTGTCTTGCTTTATTTGTAGGTCTACGTCCAAATTTGCAGGGGGACTTGCATCGAAGGTATAAAAAGAGAAAAGCCACTCGCCTTCGTATAATTCTGCGTCTTCTGCGCGAATTGGCCAATTAAAGAAACAATCACCGGATTGTGAAACGTATAATGCATAGGTATAAGACTGGTCTACACCATCCCAATCTCGCCAATCAAAAACCAACTGTCCTTGGGGAGAAATCACTTCGGAAATAACGATATCATCTGCCCCACGCAGAGAAAACAAAACATTCGTCGCCTCTGAGGAGAGCTGAATCGGTATATCGATATACCCATAGCCGTCGGGTTGCACTTCAAAGGAAAGAGATGTGTATGGATCCGCGTCAAGCGCCTCTTCCGATGGTTCGTTTGAAGGTTGCGAAGCGGGCTCGTTGGTCGGTTCGTTGGTCGGCTCTGCCGTGGGAGAAGACTCGGGCTGGGAGCTGGGTTCGGATGT
>JAYYRF010000801.1:0-3937 GCA_036127535.1 Myxococcota bacterium
TGATGAGCCGGCTGAATCGCTGGTAAGAGCTTTAAATCCAAAGAGGCGTTTCCTTCCGTTAGGGGAATATCCAAAGAGGAGCATTGCGCTTCTGCATTTCGCTGAAAGCAAGGACTCCACTCGAGTCCCCAAGAAGAAGAAATAATCGATAAGAGAATCAAAGAGATGAGCCTACGAAAGGTGTTGGAGAGTGTCTGTCTCCTAATATAGGAAAAACAGGTAAAGAGCGACAGAAAAAAGGACATCACGATCATTCGGGTATTCGCCAATGGTCGGATGAAATCGCATCCTTTCTCCCGTATCGTTTGGATAGAATCCAAAAGTAAATGGGATTGCTTTGGAATGCTAAGGCATTTGGCATTTATGTGGGCGTAAGGCGTACGATGCGAAAGCCGACGCGATCAGATCGTTTGGATGGAGGCCTCCATCCTCTTTCCGACACGCGGCAGAAAGTAGAGCCGTAGTACCAACTTCCTCCGCGAACACTTCGACCGCGCCCGTGGTTGAGATTCACGGGGTTCACTTGGGGGCGAGAATCGTAGTAATTGGGTAGATATATGTCGTTACACCACTCGTAAACGTTACCGCACATATCAAAGAAACCGAATGCATTTGGATGTTTTTGTCCAACCGGCTGAGTCGTTTCCGCGTTTCCTTTTCCCATGTTTCTCCACGATTTTGTTTGTCGATCGTATATCCGGTTACCGAACCAAGCAACCTCGTTGGGATCGTTGGAGCCGGCATAGATATGATTTTTTCCGCCTTTGGCGGCCAGCTCCCATTCCGCTTCTGTGGGCAGCCGATAACCATTGGCATTCCAGTTGATCGCAACCGACGTGGATAAATGGTCGATCTGTTCATCTTGTGGCGTATTCTGTTTGTCGATGGCTCGTTTCAGTTCGACCGAAATGCTGTACACCGGCTCGAGACCGATTTGCTGGCTCAACGTGTTGCAAAACAAGATGGCATCGGCCCAACTCACTCCTTCTACCGGGCGATTGGGGTGCGGATATTGGCTGGGATTGACGTTCATGACGGTCGTATAAAACTGTTGTGTGATCGGATAAATACACATGGTGAAAGAGCGCGTGAGCGTGACGCGATGAGAGGGGCGTTCGTTACCGTCCGCTTCCGAATCTCCGGGAAGAGCTCCCATGATAAAGGTGCCCGCTCTGCACTTACGGAAGAAAAATCCCTTTCCGGCTTTTTCTTTCAGCAAATCCCGCTTTCTCTTAGATCGTTCGATGCGCCAAAGATTCCGAAGGTGTGCTTCTTTGGGTTTTTCAACGAAGAAGGTGTGCCAATGACGTTGCCAAATCTCAGCGGAGATCGCTTCCTGCTTTTGTTGCCGTAATTCCTCTTGTTCTTTTTGTTCCTTTGCAAGAGCATCACATTTTTTTTGCAAGGATGCGCCTTTGAACAAACGCTCGAAAAGTGCTAAATCTTCGATTTGAAGGGTGATCTTTTGTCTTTGCACTTCCAAATCTTCGATGCGGCGACTGTAAGCGATTTGTTCGGAATTGGACTGCAGTTTGAGCGACACGAGTTGCTGAATATATTCAAAATACAAGTATGCCTCTCCCTGCGGCTCTCCCTCTGTATAGGTGGTTGCAAATTCTATGAGAGGACTTTCAAAGGAACGTTCTTTCCCTTCATACATCACGAAACAGGTATTGCGATAGCTGTCTGCAAACAGCGATAGGATTTCTTTTTTGGGTACTGTGGAGGATGATAGTGTCGTTAGGGTGTGCTCCCATGCGCGCTGGAGGTCTGCTTTGATGGTGGACTCTTTCTGTTCTAAGGTTTGCTGCTTTCTTTGTAGAGCACGTCTTTTCGCCTCTTCTTTTCGTTTGTCTTGTAGTTCTTGCTGCGCGCGTTGCGCAGCGATTTGTCTTTGTCTCTCAGCTTCTTGGATGGATTGTCTTCGCTTTTGACGGTCTTGTTCCGAAAATTGTTCCAAAGCATCCGAAAGTCGAGCGACGTATTCCGTCGATAGCTCCCCAGATGCGCGGTTTGGATCTGCTTGATTGGAAATGTCTTCGGTTATCGGCAGAGCCTGACGGGCTTCTTGGGCGTTGAGAAAGCGTTTCTCTTCTTCGGTAGCAAGCATGCGTTCCAGCCAATATTGTATGTTCATCGGCAGATGAAGACAAGACTCTTCCCAGCGTAGCCGCATTCCGTCGAGCATCGAGGATGGATTTTGATGGGTAAACATTTCGACGGCGAGTGCGCCCACCGAGTATATGTCGGATTGAATTGTCGCATCGCCTCGGATTTGTTCAGGGGCTTGGTATCCAATGGTTCCTGCTGCCAGTGTGTGTCCAAATTCTTTTTGAATCTGATCGATTGCCAAACCAAAATCGATCAGCACAACGCTTCCATCTCTTCGAATCAAAACATTACTCGGTTTGATGTCTCTGTGAACGATGGGGGGATGGAGAGATTGAAGATAGGACAAAACAGAAAGTAAATCCGCTACGATCCCGCAGATCTCGTCTGTTGTGAAGCGCTTCTCTGAAAGCAGCTTCGATAGAGGTGTTCCTTGTATAAATTCTTGTACGAGATGGGGGAGACGTCTTTGGTGAACATTATCCACATAATGATCGATGTATCGAGGAATTTGAGGGTGTTGGATACTCTTGAGCAGCTCTGCTTCCCGTAGCCAGCGATTTTCCGAGTCACCGTGTACGGCCGTTTTGAACTGTTTGATCAGTACGGGGTGTCCGTTTGCATCTTCACCTTTAAAGCTAACGGCGGCGGATCCTTCGCCGATGGGATGGAGAATTGTAAAGCGCATGCAGTTCCTGAATATGAGTTGACATCTTCCATATGATTCAAAATTCTCTATATATGAAATTATAATGCATGAAAATCATTTTCTTACGGTTTATGGTTGAGTGTAGAGAGTTTACAGAACAGTGAGGGAATATGTTTACTGTATGGTTTGGTCTGATGTACGCATGCCAAGAAACGACAGGGGTATTACAAGCAGCCCCTGAACCTCAAATTTCACAATCAAATACGGTACGCCGTAAGGGATTCTTGGGTGTGACCCTAGAGATGTCCACCCCAGAGATGGCGATGGAAAAAGGCTACGATCGTCCCTTAATCGTGATCCGTATGGTGGGACCGGAATCAGCGGCGGCCGCAGCGGGCATCCAAGCTGATGATGTGATTGCGGGAGCTGACGAGCACACCTTTGAAACCATACAGGATTTTGTATCCTATATCCAAGGAAAAGGAGCAGGGGAAACCGTCGTACTCAAGCGCGTGTCCGGTTCCAGCGTAGAGGATGTAACGGTGATGTTGGCTGCACGGCCAGGAGAGGCGGGTTTGGTTCGAAGTATGTTTATAAAAAGAGAAGCACCGTCCTTCTCGTATCGCACATATCGCGACGACCGGAGTGCTTCGCTGTCTGACCATAAAGGCAAAGTGGTATTAATCGATTTTTGGGCAACATGGTGTGGCCCTTGTTTGATGAGCATTCCGAAGCTGAATCAGCTTCATGATAAGTACGCAGAGAAAGGTTTGGTGATATTGGGCGTAACGGATGAGCCAAAGGATACAATTCGAAGCATCGCCCGCCGTTATAATATTGCCTACCCCTTGGGTATTGATAGAGAGCGAGAGGCCTTTGCTTCCTATTTTGTCAGTTCGCTCCCAACGGCTTTTTTGATTGATAGGGAAGGCCGAGTACAGGAGATATTTGTTGGTGCAGGGCATTCTCGTAGACTCGAATCAAAAATAGAAGCCTTACTGAACCCTTAGTTTCAATTTAACCATCATAGGCCTTCGAGCTGATCGTCGGTGGATCGCTTGTATTTTGGGTTATCGTTTTCTGCGCCTCCGCTTAAGAGCCATTTGCATCCTTCTCGCGATTCATGTCGTATAAATAAACGTCTTGCTTCGTATACGGGATCTCAATGCCGGCTTCTGT
>JAYYRF010000802.1:0-5260 GCA_036127535.1 Myxococcota bacterium
ACGCAATGTGGTAACCAAACACCCAACCTCCCCCCCAAACAAAACAACACCACCCAATAAAAAAACCACGACTCAGTTCAGAACGCTTTCCACGTTTTTCGAAGCGCATCGAAGAGATCCAATGACGGACGCAAATCACAATACATTGCGGGTCACCGTTGCGCAGTTCGAAGGAATTGAAAATACACCCGCTCTACCCCTTGCAGCGGGCGTTATTGTTGCCACCGCAAAGAAGAACCCTTTGATAGCGTCCCGTGTCCGTTTCGATATCGTCGTACCGCGCCGACCACTCAAAGAAGTCGTCGAGCACTTGAAGAGCAGCGACCTGCTGGGCTTTTCTCTCTATCCGTGGAATTATGAGTACTCTTTGGCAGTCATCGAAAATCTTCACTCTGAATTTCCGGAAATCCCCATTGTGCTCGGTGGCCCCTCGCTGCCAAAACGCGAGGACGCCGTCGCAATGTTCTTACGCAAACATCCGGCCATCACCTATCTGATTCTCGGAGAGGCCGAGCATAATTTTTCGCGCTTTTTGTGCGCATTTTTGAACGAAGACCCCTTGGAGAAGATCCCGTCTTTGGCCTACCGAAACGGCGACCAGATTCAAATCAACTCTCTGGCCAGTCGTGTAAAAGATTTCTCTCAAACGAGCTCTCCTTACCTCGATGGAACCTTTGAAACCCTCTTGCAAACCTATCCCGGATTTTTTCAGATGGGGGTATTGGAAACCAACCGAGGATGCCCTTTTTTATGCACCTTTTGCGATTGGTCTATCACCCGAAAAGTAATGGAGTATCCCTTAGAGCGCATCTACCAAGAAATCGATTGGCTTATCGAGAAAGGATTCTCCAACCTCTGCATCATCGACGCTAATTTTGGGATCCGCAAGCGAGATGCAGACATCGCAGCGTACTTGGCAAAGAAGAAGGAGCAGACGGGCAAACCCGGTTTTTGCTATTTCTATCTCACAAAAAATAATCATCAACGAAACTGGAACACCATCGAAACCTTCAACAAAGCCGGTATCCATTGCTGTGTCGGGTTGGCGGTTCAAGACTTCGACGATGCGGTTTTGAAGGCGATCCGCCGCGACAAAATGCAAAGCATGGAGACGATTCAACTGAGGGACATTTGCGCCCAAAAAGGAATCCCAACGCGCAACGAGTTGATTCTCGGTTTACCGAAACAAACCTACTCATCCTTTGTGCAAACTCTTTTACAGGCGATGCCACCCCACCCCAAACATGACTTTATTATATTTTTGTGCCGTCTTTTACAGAATACAGAGCTCGCAGACCCCGAACAACAAAAGACGCACCATTTACAAACCCGACGCTGCCTTTGGGTGTCTCCAAAGGGTGCACAACACGGCATCATCCCCGAATACCAAAACATCATTGTCTCTACGGCGGATATGCCACTCAAAGACTGGCAGGCGACCTACCGCTTCGCACACGTTGCCAGTATGGCGTATAACAAATATCTGTTGCGAATCCTGCTCCGAGCATGGGTTGATCTATGGGGGCTCCCTCTTCAACTCCTATTAGAAACGATCGTAGACGCCATCGAACGTGCCGCCCCCCAAAGTGTTCTGGGTGATCTGCGAGTGGTACTCGATCGCTATGTTTCCTCTATTCTAAGCGAAAAGGCATATCTATTGCCCTTCCCCGACCTGGGAGAGCGTCCGTGGGAACTCGACGAAGCACTAAGCATCGCGGTTCTGTTACGAACCGAAAGCTTGTATGCCGAATTGGAAACCCATCTCTCACCGCTTCTCGCACCGAGCGAGCATCCAAAGCTTCGCGAACTCCTCCGCTTCCAGTATCTTTGCGTGCCGCAACACACGATGACCCAAACCGATGCGTCTTTTTCATGGAATTGGATTCGCTACCACAAAGAGGGGGTTCTTCGGGAGGAACGCGTCACGATCGCCTTCGAGCACCCTTTCTACACGCGTATTCCGGATCGAACCTTCTTTATCCATACCTATCTCAATTTGATGCAAAGTCGCTCGATTACGACACAACAATCTCAACCGATCATGGTTGAGCCCAGTATTAAGCATCCACCCTTTACCCGAAAGATGGCTACATCTGTCTCTCAAGGACAATTATGACTCCAAAAGAACAAACACCACGGATTTGGACAGTCTTCTTCATGATGCTTTGCTCCATCACGATCATGCTGCTTTTCAGTATCCTCTTGACGGGAATATGGATGGGATTCCTCTTGTTTCAAGGACAAGAACTGGACAATATCGAGAAAACGCTTCTCCAAGATTCAAATTACTTCATCCTCTCTTTGATCTTTACGCAACTGGCAATTCTTTCCGTGACCCTCTGTGGTGCGTTTCTATCTCCTACACCGTTAAAGGAGCGACTGGCGCTTCGTTCGGTATCCCTTCCATTTTGGCATTGGCCAATCCTCATACTGGGATCGATCGGCAGCGGCAGTCTGATCAGCCCGTTCGTGTTTGAACATTCAGAATACGCTCAGATGATGGCCAATATGCTGGCGGAGCAGTCGATCGGATACGGTCTATTAATCATGCTCTTCGGCTCGGTATTGCCCGGAGTCGGAGAGGAACTGCTTTGCCGGGGGTATATCCAAAGCCGACTCCTCCAGCGGTGGACGCCTATCCTTGCCATTTCTGTATCGGGTTTTTTCTTTGCTCTGCTGCATATGGAGTTGCTGTATATCTTATTAACGTTCCCCATCGGCCTTTGGCTCGGCTGGGTGCAGTACCGATATCAAAGTACGATTCCAACAATTGTATGCCATTTTTTCAACAATCTGTTCTCCTTCGGACTCATGGTGTTTCTTCCTCGGTTCGAAATCGACATCGACTGGCAAAGCGGTCTTCTCTTCAATGGTGTATTTGTCCTCTTCTTCATTTTGGGGATCGTTTTGGTCGCAAAAACGACCCGATCACACGCGCACCTGCAACAACAGGACGAGAATCGGTTCTCTGACGGAGGATAGAAAACATCGTAAAATTCATGAGTTTTTGCTACAATATCGTTATGTTCCCGTAAACTTATCTGTAGATGTCAATACTCACAACGGCTGACCGAACTCCATGGTAGACAAAGAGCAAAAATCAAATTCTCAAAATACAGAAGTCTTCCAAAACGGAGATATGATCTTTGAAGAGGGAAGCTTCGGAGACTGCTCCTACATCATTGAAAAAGGCCGCGTCGAAATCTATGTCACCATAGACCAAGAGCACGTTCGACTCAAAATATTGGGGACAGGCGAAATTTTCGGTGAAATGTCCGTCATCGATGGCTCGCCGCGCTCCGCTTCTGCACGGGCGCTGGAGGATTGCGAACTCACCGTCATATCGAGCGCTCAAATATCGGAGAGAATCGAAGACTCCGATCCCATCGTAAGTCTTCTGATCAATATACTGCTCCAACGTATGCGCCTGCTCAACCGACACGCCAAACAACTCGAAAGCAGCCCAATTCTGCAAGCTTTACCCGAAGAGGAAAGTCAAAAACTCATCGATGAGCACCAAAATGAACCCCTCGCCAAAATGCGTTTGGAGTCCGAACTCAAAGACGCCTTGAAGAAAAATCAGTTTTTGGCCTATTACCAGCCGATTATCGACCTCTCCACTGGACAAATTGCTGGCTTTGAAGCCCTTTTACGCTGGGAGAGTCCACAACGGGGCATGGTTCGACCCGACGTATTCATCGGTGTCGCGGAAGAGACATCTCTTATCATCCCGCTCGGGTACTGGATCATCGAACGTTCTTGTCAAGACCTGGTCACACTCCAAAGAGAGATTGCCGCACAAGGCCTCGATATACAGCTCTTCATGAGTATCAACATCTCTGGAAGACAATTTCAGGACAAGGCATTCTTGGACAACCTTTGCAAAATCGTTCAAAGATACAACATCGCGCCCCGAAATATAAAGCTCGAAATCACAGAAGGAACCTTGATGGCGGGCATTCGTTCAACCCGTGTCGTCGAACGATGCCAACAACGCGGCTTTAAAATTGCATTGGACGATTTTGGAACGGGATACTCCAGCATGGGCTATCTAATGCGCTTCGCCGTGGATAACATCAAAGTAGACAAAGGCTTCGTCATTCCCATGTTTGAAAACGATCGTACGCGGGTCCTAACCAACGCCATAATCCAGTTGGCCCAAGGGCTTGACAATCCCACCATCGCAGAAGGTATCGAAACCCCGGAACACCATCGCGCACTGCGAAAAATGGGGTGCGACTACGGACAAGGATACCTATATTCGCGACCGGTACCCTTAGAAAAAGTTCGACGCTTTATCGGCTCCTCTTTTCGACATTTTGACGCCCCCTAACACTCATCCAAATGGTCAAGGCCAATTTGGATAACAGATTTCGGACAAGAACGATGTTTGACCTCCAATTTTCCACACCCCCTTCATGGGCCGAATTCGTCACAAAAAATCTCGATGATTTTTTGTTGGATCATGCCGCATGCGAGCGTAAAGCATCCGCAACCGCGATGTCCTTCGTCGTCAAATATCGAGATCGACCGCAACTCGTATCCAAAATGATTACCGTAGCCCAAGAGGAGCTCGAACACTTCGCACAAGTGACAGAAATCATTCACCAACGCGGTCTCCAACTGTCTAAGGACACCAAAGATCCCTATGTGAACGCATTGTTGCAACGCGCACGGCACTCCCCGCGAGAAAGACTGATCGACCGCCTCCTCATCTTCGGTATTATCGAAGGACGAGGATGCGAACGCTTTCAACTGCTAGCAGACTCTTTGGACGACCCTTCTTTGCGAGACTTTTATCATAATCTCGTGCGCGCAGAAGCGAAACACCACGCCGCATTTCTTCATTTGGTTCGCAAAGAGGCACCGGAGAAAGAGTGGCGTTCTCGTCTCCGTGAACTGCTCGCAGAAGAGGGCTCCATCGTCTCTTCACTGCCGATTCGCGCAGCACTGCACTGAGGAAGGGCGATGTGGGATAGAGTGGTGATCATTCCGGCGGCCTATGAATCGGAATTGCTTCCGGGCTGCATAGAGAGCCTAGCGCAACACAATCAAAATGCCATTCTCATTTTGGTGCTCAACGGCAAGGAAAATGCACGTCCCGAAGTTCACAAAGACAATCGTACAACCTTTCAGTGGCTCGTATCAAACCCGCATCAAAAAATAGCCTCCGATCGTTGGATGATTCGTTTCCAAAACCTCGACATTTTACTTTTGGATCGTTTCTCTGAAGGGAGACGACTGGGCGCGAAGCAAGGGG